>NZ_JBEOUO010000013.1:0-229922 GCF_040302485.1 Streptomyces sp. NPDC126499
CGGAAGTATGTCTCCCGCTCACGCAACAGCTGCTTCCGCCCCTGAGCCGTCCGGTCCTCCCGGATCTCGAAATCCATCGCATCCCCTGAACTGGGGTGTTGCGACGACCACTAGAACGGAAGCACTGTGGGGCGGGCCTTCCGCTTGCGGGCGAGGGTTACTCCTCGCCGAGGTAGGTCTTGCGGACCTCGTCGTCGTGGAGCAGCTCCTGGCCCGTGCCGGACAGCTTGATCTTGCCGACCTCGAGCACGTACGCCTGGTCCGCGAGGGACAGCGCGGCCTGGGCGTTCTGCTCGATGAGCAGGATCGTCATGCCTTCGGCCTTGAGCGTGGCGATGGTCTCCATGATCTTCTGCATCATGATCGGGGAGAGGCCCATCGAGGGCTCGTCGAGCATGAGCAGCTTGGGCTGGGACATGAGGGCCCTGCCCATGGCCAGCATCTGCTGTTCACCGCCGGAGAGGGTGCCCGCGGCCTGCTTGCGACGCTCGCCCAGGATGGGGAAGAGGTCGTAGGCCTTCTGGATGTCCTGCTCGATGCCGTCCTTGTCCTTGCGGAGGAAGGCGCCGAGCTGGAGGTTCTCGGCGATGGTCAGCTTGGGGAAGATGTGCCGGCCTTCGGGGGAGTGGGCCAGGCCCAGGGAGACCACTTTGTGGGCCGGGATGCCGTTGAGCTCCTGGCCGTCGAAGATGATCTTGCCGCCGGCCGGCTTGATCAGGCCGGACAGGGTCCGCAGGGTCGTGGTCTTGCCCGCGCCGTTGGTGCCGATCAGGCTGACGACCTGGCCGGCATCGACGGAGAAGGAGATGCCCTTGACGGCCTCGATCTTGCCGTAGGCGACCCTGAGGTCCTCGACCTCGAGGAGTGCGGTCACTTGGAGTCTCCTTCGGTGGTGCTGTCCGCGTCGGCGGTCGGGGCCTCGGCCCCGGCCTCCTCGTCGGCCGTGGCCTGGTCGGCCGGAGCCTCGTCCACGGGGGTGTCGTCGGCGTCGGCCGCGGCGTCCTCGGATTCCTCCGGGCCGCCGGCCTCGGAGCCGTCGGAACCTTCGGCGGTCTCCGCGGTGGTCTCCTCGGCCGCGTGGGCCTCGGCCGCCTCGACCTCCGCGACCTCCTCCGCGCCGGGCGCGCCCTCGAAGGGCGTGCCCAGGTAGGCGGCCACGACGCGCTCGTCGCCCTGGACGACCTCGGCGGTGCCCTCGACGAGCTTCTCGCCCTGGACGAGGACGGCCACCCGGTCGCACAGCTTGAAGATGAACTTCATGTCGTGCTCGATGACGAGGACGGCGATGCCGCGGTCGCGGATCGCGAAGACGAGCTCCTCGGTGGCGCGGGTCTCGCTCTGGTTCATGCCGGCCGTCGGCTCGTCGAGCAGCAGCAGGCCGGGGTCGCTGGCGAGCGCGCGGGCGATCTCCAGCTTGCGCTGCTCGCCGTACGGGAGGTTGCGCGCCAGGTGCTCCGCCTTCGCGGCCAGACCGACGAACTCCAGGAGTTCCATGGCCCGTTCGCGGGAGGCGGTCTCCGCCTTCTTGAAGCCGGGGCCGCGCAGCAGCGCGGACCACAGGCCCTCCTTGGTCCGGGTGTGGCGTCCGACGAGGACGTTCTCCAGGACCGTCATGTTGGAGAAGAGGCGGATGTTCTGGAAGGTGCGGGCGATGCCGGCCTGGGTGACCAGGTGCGGCTTCGGCGGGAGGACCGTGCCCTTGTAGCTGACCTGGCCCTCGGTCGGGACGTACAGACCGGTCAGGCAGTTGAAGAAGGTCGTCTTGCCGGCGCCGTTGGGGCCGATCAGTCCGACGATCTCGCCCTCGCGGACGGTGAGGTCCACGCCGCGCACGGCGGTGAGGCCGCCGAAGCGCATGGTGACACCGCTGGCGTCGAGGACGGTGGCGGCCGTGGCCGTGGTGGTGGTCGTCGTCATGGCGTTCACGCACCCGCCTTCGAGGTTCCGACGATCGGGTCGGCGGCGGGCCGCGGCTCCGGTACGTCGAGCTGGTCGGCGTTCTCCTCGTGCTCGTGGTATTCGAGCTGGGCGCGCCGGTTGGGGATGAGGCCCTCCGGACGGAAGCGCATCAGCAGGATGAGCGCGAGGCCGAACGCGAGCAGCTGGTAGTCCTTGAGGAAGGCCAGCTTCTCGGGGATCAGGAAGAGCAGCGCCGCGCCGAGGAGCGGGCCGCGGATGGTGCCCATGCCGCCGAGGATCACGGCCGCGAGGAGGAACGCGGAGTTCGGGGCGACGGGGCCGGCGAACACGTACATCTCGGGCAGGACCGTGCCCTGGAAGTGGGCCTGGACGGTGCCGGCGACACCGGCGAGGGTGGCGCCGAGCGCGAAGGCGATCAGCTTGACCCGGAAGCCGTTGATGCCCATGGCGGTGGCGGCGGTCTCGTCCTCGCGGATGGCGACCCAGGCACGGCCGATGCGGGAGTCCTGCGCCCGGCTGAAGACCACGACCACGAGGACCATCACGAGCAGCATCAGCAGGTAGTAGTTGGCGTAGCTGCTGATCTCCACGCCCAGGATGGTGTGGGTCTGGCCGAAGTCGTAGCCGAAGAGGTTCAGCGATGGGATGTTCGGGATGCCGTTGGGGCCGTTGGTGATCTGCGGGCCGTTGTCGCCGTCCATGTTGTTGACGGTGATGCGGAAGATCTCACCGAAGCCCAGGGTCACGATGGCGAGGTAGTCGCCGTGCAGTCGCAGCGTCGGCGCGCCGATGACGACGCCGAAGACCAGGGCGACGATCGCGCCGAGCAGGACGGCCGCCCAGAAGGGCAGCTGGATGCCGAGCGCGGAGGCGGTGGAGCCCGAGACGAGGGCGGCGGTGTAGGCGCCGACGCCGAGGAACGCCACGTAGCCGAGGTCGAGCAGACCCGCCAGACCGACGACGACGTTGAGGCCGAGGGCGACCGTCGCGAAGATCAGGATGTTGACCGCGATGACGGTGAACGTGTCCGTGGTCTGCGTGAAGGGGAACGCGGCCGCGGCCACGAACGCCGCGATGGCGGCGATCTGCTTGTTCTTGGAGGCGATCACCGAGATCCGGCCCATGAGGCCCGACTTGTTGAGGGCCGCGGCGGCGAAGCCGGCCAGGATCAGGTAGCCGATGAACAGCTCGCCGTACTCGGTGGAGATGCCGTAGGTGACCGCGTACATGCCGACGGCGAAGGCCGCGACGAGGACGAGGATCTCGGCCCAGGAGGGGATCTCCCGGGGTCGGGCCGGCTTGCGGGTGTCGTCCGCGAGCCGGAAGGCGGCCAGCGGGACCAGCGTGGCGACGGCGGCCACCCAGGCGCCCGGGTCCAGGTGTGCGAGGCCGCCGAGCTGTACGGCGATCGCGATCACGGTGTACCAGGTGGTGCCGAGCGCGGCGAGGGCGAGGAGCTGCAGCGCCTTCGTGGAGCCGGCCGGGGTGAGCCAGCGCAGGCCCGTGATGCCGAGCCCGGAGAGGGCGAACAGCGTCAGGAGGAGGCCCGCGACGAGGGTGAGGACCTGGAGGCCGCCGGGGTAGCCGTTGACCGTGAGGTTGCCGGGGAACTCGGTGGTGTAGGTCCAGGCGAGGAAGGTGGAGGCCACGGTGGCGAGGCCGCCGCCGGCGACGATCCAGTGCAGGAGGCCGGGGCCCTGGGGGGCCGTGGGCTGCTCCGCCGGGTCCGCCGGGGTGCCGGACTCCGCGGGGGTCTTGGTGAGGTCGGTCATCACGATCACGCCCTGTCCGCTGTGCGCTGTCCGAGGAGACCCTGTGGTCTGAACAGAAGCACGAGGATGAGGAGGGAGAAGACCCAGATGTCCTTCCAGGCGCCGCCGCCGAACTGCGCCATCCCGGGGATGTGCTCGACGTAGGCGATGGAGAGGGTCTCCGCGAGACCGAGGACGACGCCGCCGATCATCGCGCCGTAGATGTTGCCGATGCCGCCGAGCACGGCGGCGGTGAAGGCCTTGAGGCCGAGCAGGAAGCCCATCTCGAAGCGGATCTGGCCCTTGTCGAGGCCCTCGGCGACCGCCGCGACCGCGGCGAACGCGGCGCCGATGGCGAAGGCCATCACGATGATGCGGTCGGTGTTGATGCCCATGAGCTTCGCCGTGTCCGGGTCCTGGGCCGTGGCCTGCATGGCGCGGCCGCTGCGGCTCTTGGAGACGAAGAGGCCGAGGGCGAGCATGCACAGGGGGGCGGCGACGAGGACGAAGGCGTCGGCGCGGGAGATGGCCAGACCCTCGAAGATCTGGAAGCTGTCGCCCTTGAACTCGGGGAACTTCACCGGGCTCTTGGCGCCCGGGTAGAAGCCCCAGATCAGCTGCTGGAGCACGATCGACAGACCGATGGCCGTGATCAGCGGGGCGAGGCGGGGGGCTCCGCGCAGGGGGCGGTAGGCGAAGCGCTCGGCGGCGGTCGCCACGGCCACGGAGACCAGTGCGCCGCCGACCAGCATCACGGGTATCGCGATGGCGAGCGCGGTGCCGTCGGGGAGGATCGTGTACGCCGTGAGGGCGCCGAAGCCTCCGATCATGAAGATCTCGCCATGGGCGAAGTTGATGAGCTGGACGATGCCGTAGACCATCGTGTAGCCGATGGCGATGAGGCCGTAGAGGGCCCCTAGGGCAAGGCCGTCGGCCAGCTGCTGCGGCAGTTCGTTCACCGCAAGGCCTCCGATGAGCGTGTCGGATATGAGACCGCGCGAGGGCGCTGTTTGCGCCCTCGCGCGGCTTGGTTCATGGGGTGCGGGTGGTGGTGCGGGGCGAGGCTGGGGGTCAGTCCTTGAAGGTCTCGGACTTCACGTCGACCCAGGCGCCGTTCTTGACCTGGTAGACGGTGAGCTGCTTGTTGGTGGTGTCGCCGTACTCGTCGAAGGCGACGGAGCCGGTCACGCCCTCGAAGGAGACCTTGGCCATGGCCTCGGTGACCTTGGCGCGGGCGTCCTCGGGCAGCTTGCCGTTGTTGGCCTCGACGACGGCCTTGACGGCCTGGATGATCGACCAGGCGGCGTCGTAGGAGTAGCCGCCGTAGGCCGCGTAGGCGTCCTTGTAGCCGGCCGCGTTGTAGTCCTCGATGAACTTCTTGGCGGTCGGGAGCTTCTCGACCGGGAAGCCGACCGAGGTGGCCAGGTCACCGTCGTTGGCCTCGCCGGAGGCCTTGATGAACTCCGGGTCGTAGATGCCGTCGCCACCCATGGTCGGGATCTTGGCGCCGGCCTTCTTGATCTGGTCGGAGAGCAGACCGCCCTCGGGGTACTGGCCGCCGAAGTAGACGGAGTCGGCGCCCGAGGCCTTGACCTTGTTGGCGGTGGCGGAGAAGTCGGTCTCCTTCACCGTGACGGAGTCCGTGCCCACGACGGTGCCGCCGAGGCGCTTGAACTCGTCGCTGAAGATCGCGGCGAGACCGGCGCCGTAGGTCTGCTTGTCGTTGACGACGAAGACCTTCTTCTTGCCGGCGTCCTTGAACAGGTAGTTCGCGGCGAACTTGCCCTGGATGACGTCGGTGGTGGCGGTGCGGAAGTACGTCTTGAACGGACGCTTCTTCTCGCCCTTGCCCCAGTTGTCGCCCTGGGAGAGGGACGGGTTGGTGTTGGCCGGCGAGACCTGGGTCAGGTTGGCCTTGTCGAAGTCGGCCTGCATGGACTGCGAGACGCCGGAGTTCAGCGGGCCGACGACGCCGAGGACGTCCTTCATGCCGACCAGCTTGAGGGCGTTGGCCTTGCCGGTCGCCGGGGTGGCCTGGTCGTCCAGGGCCTCGATCTTGAAGGTGACGCCGGGGACGACCTTGTCCTTGTTGGCGGTCTTGACGGCGAGGTCCACGGAGTTCTTGATGCCCTGGCCCAGGGCGGAAAGCGAACCGGTGAGAGGGGCGTCCACACCGATCACCACGGTCGTGGTGCCTCCGGCGTTGTCGCCGCCACCCTTGCCCTCGTCACGCGAACCGCAGGCGGTGAGGGTGAGCGCTCCTGTGGTGAGGACGCTGGTCAGGATGAGCAAAGAACGGTGTCGCACGAAGTTTCCTTTCCCTGGCGCGGCCCCCTCGAGCTGAGGCGGTGCCGTGAAGCTGTAGCGAGAGGTGCCGTTTTCGATGCCGGGCCGTACTGGGTCGAGCAGGCCGTGCAGAGGAGGGCGCCCGGCGGCGCGGTGACTGGCCGTGACTCTAGGCGCAGGTGGGGAAGGTCGGGGAGCGCCGAGGACATGATGTGACTGTCTTGTTATGCCGACGGGGGGAAGCGGTGTGCGGGCCGTGGGCAAACTCGGGCACATCGGTCCGTAGTGCGGTGTTCACATACTGAGAACGCGCAGTTCCGCTAAGGGGCTTGAGCAGATCATGGTGCTGACGGCCTGCCCGGAGGGGTGTCCGGATACCGGACGCTCGCCTCGGTGTCAGCGGACGGATGAGCCGACCGGATCACTCCGCTTCCGCGGTCCTCCCGCGGGGCGTGAATGTTACGCAGTGTTACGAGGGCGATGGCCGGGAACCGCTGGTGGGAACAGCGTGTTCGCTGGGCGGTCGCCAGTTCTCCGAACTGCCCGTCGCCCCCTTCGCCGCCTCGCACCGCCGGCGCGCCTCCCGGTCGGTCAGCGCGAACGCCGACGCGCGGCCGGCCCGGCGCTCCTCCGCCCGCGCCGCCACGAGCACCTCGTCGTGGATCGCGTACTGCTCGTTCGACAGGCCCTTCTGTTCCCAGTCGAGCCCGGCCCAGGTGCTGCCCTTCAGTGCCTCTTTCACCCAGTACGACACGAGACTTGCGCAGATGTCCGCGGGGGTGCTCGCGCGGGGCGCGGGGTCGTGGGGTGCCTGCGCGCAGCCGGTGCCCAGGGCCAGCAAGCAGCCGGCCAGGGTCGCGGCGAGCGCGGCCCTGACCGTGAAGGGCGGGCGGATCAAGGGAGTTGGACGTACGGCTTCAGGAAGTCGCGCGCGCCCGGGGTGTCGAGGCGGTACACCACGTTGGTGGCGTAGCAGGGGCCGTCGCCGGTGATGGTGGTCGCCACCAGGGTGAGCCGGCCGCCCAGCGTGGCGAAGTTCGGGCCACCCGAATCGCCGTAGCAGGCACCGCCGTTGCCCTGCGGTGCCGTCATGGCGAGCCGGACCCAGGCGTCGTTCAGCGCGTTGAAGGAGACCGGCGCCTTCATGCGCACCCCGCCGCCGGGGTGGGTGTGGCCGCCCGGTCCGCGCTGGGCCTCCTGGGTGCCGTAGCCGGCGACGAGGAAGTCGGTGTCGTTCAGGCCCTGCGGGCCGAGCGCGCTGAGCGCCCCGGCCTTCGGCAGGGCGGCCGGGGTGAAGGACCAGCGCTCCTTGATCTTGGCCGCGGGCAGCTCCACCACCGAGATGTCGTGGTCGTCCGAGGCCGGCCCCGGGTACGCGGGGTGACTGATCGCCCGCCCCTCGACCGCGACGGCCCGCGCGACGGCCGCCGGGTCGCCGGGGTGCTCGGCCGCGGCCCGGTCGAGGCCGGCCTGCACGTCCTGGTCGAGGGAGACGTAGAAACGTACGTTCTCCGGCCAGTCGGTCGTGCAGTGCGCGGCGGTCAGGAAGGTGTCCGCGTCGATCATCGTGCCGGAGCAGACCCAGTCCACCCGGTCGGGCGTGGCCGGGTCGCCGTCGTTGTCCCAGGTCGCGACCAGAGCGCCGACCTCGGTGCGCTCGGGCGCGGGAGCGGCGTTGTAGGAGTTGATCGCCGCGGACGGGATCGCGGTGACGATCACGGCGGCGCAGGCGGCGGCGGTCACGGCGGTGGCCATGGTGGTGGTGCGTACGGCGGTCAAGAAGAGCCCCTCGGTGTGTGGTGGACCGGGTGTACTCCTGTGGGGGAGGGTCGACAGTGAACCGGCTGGGGCGCGCGAGGGCAAGAGGCGGAGGGCGCCGGGGAGTTGGACGACGAAGCCCCGGTACGGAAGGTCCGTACCGGGGCTCCGGGTTGCAGGTGGGCGCGGGCGGGGTCCGGAGCGGGGCTCCGCGTGGCGGTGGGCGCGGGTGCGGTCCTTACCGGGCCCCGGGCGGCGGGGTCCGGAGCGGGGCCCCGGGCGGCGGTGATCACGGCGGGGTCCGGAGCGGGGCTCCGCGAGGCCGCCGCGTCCCGGTCGCTCAGGCGCCGGCGCCGTCCCGGCGGCCGGCCTCCGGCAGGTTGCCCGCGTCCTTCGCGTCGATCTCCCGGAGCATGCAGGTCAGCCGGGCCGAGCAGACCCGCTTGTCCTGCTCGTCCGTGATCACGATCTCGTACGTGGCGGTCGACCGTCCCCGGTGCACGGGCGTCGCGACCCCGGTGACCAGGCCGCTGCGCACGCCGCGGTGGTGGGTGCAGTTCAGGTCCACGCCGACGGCGATGCGGGAGACGCCGCCGTGCAGCATCGAGCCGATCGACCCGAGGGTCTCGGCGAGCACCGCGGAGGCGCCGCCGTGCAGCAGACCGTACGGCTGGGTGTTGCCCTCGACGGGCATGGTCCCGACCACGCGCTCCGCCGAGGCCTCCAGGATCTGCACGCCCATGCGGTTCCCGAGATGCCCGGCGGAGAAGAGCGCGGGCAGGTCCACCCCGAGCGAGGCGTACTCGTCGATGACCTCCTGCGGGAACTTCACATGCTGCTGCTCACCCATGGCCGGGCTCCGTTCCTGTCGTACGGCTGGTCTTCCTCACTGCCTGAGCAAACGCTTAGGTGGGGCGATTCTGTCATGGCCCCCGAAGAGCCGTGCGACAGAGGCCGTCCTTCGCGAAACGGGGCTCGTGGCACGGGGTGAGCCGGTAGGGATGGGCCTGGGCGACGAAGAACTGTTCGGGTGCGGCAGGCTCCGCCTCCGCGCGGAACGGCCTCGTACCGTCCTGGATCACCACCTCGCCGCGGGTCCCGGCCGCGTCCCGGTAGGTCGCGGCGATTCTCCAGTCGCAGCTCTCCGAACCCACGGTGGCCGCGACCCGCAGCCCGCCCGGCGTGCTGCCCCGCCGAGATCGATCTTCTGACGGTCGAAGAACGGCAGTCCCTGGTCGTCGCCCTCGTCGGTGATCAGCGGGGCTCGGTGATCGCCAGCTGGGAGCTGCGGCCGCTGAAGAGATGCAGCTTGAACGTGGTCGTGGGCCCGTCCATGGAGAAGGGACCGGCCTCCATGAACGGCTTCGAGCCGATGACCCGCGCGCCGAGCGGGCCCAGGATCCGCCAGACGTCCCGCCCGTAGCCGACGGTGGCCCGGACCTTCACGGCCTTGAGGGAGTGCTGCTCGGCCGGCGTGAGCGCCCGGTCGAGGACGATCGTCCAGCCGGCGCTGTCGAGCGTGGAGAGATCGGGGTCCACCGCCGCGGTGAACGGGGCTTCCGCCTGGTCCAGCCGCTGCTGGGCCTCGTCCTCGTCCCGCAGCCGCTCGTCCGCGAACACGGTGTCGTAGACATGGGTGACCGCCTGCCCCAGGGCGGCGGTGGCCAGCAGGCCCGCCGCGAGTACGAGCAGCCCTTGGACCATGACCCGCGCCCGGCCCCGCCGGGACGGCGGGACGGGGGAACCCGGGGCGATCCGCTCCAGCGCGAGATCCGCGAGGGACGGGGCAGCCGCGGGTCCCGGTGGCGCCGGCGGCACGGGTGCCTGCGGTACGGGCGCCGGGGGGCTCTGGTCCGGCGGATCGAGCGGTGCCGGCGGGCTCTGGTCCCCACCCTCCTCGCTCCCGGGCAGTGCGGAGCCGGCCACCGTCTCCGACGACCGGATCAGTCCCCCGCGGGCCGCGGGACCAGCCGTACGATCACCGACTTGCTCGCCGGGGTGTTGCTGACGTCGGCCGTCGACTCCAGCGGCACCAGCACGTTCGTCTCGGGGTAGTACGCGGCGGCGCAGCCCCGGGCCGTCGGATAGTGCACCACCCGGAAGCCGGGCGCCCGCCGCTCGATGCCGTCGGTCCACTCGCTCACCAGATCCGCGTACGCCCCGTCCGCGAAGCCCAGCGCCGCCGCGTCCTCGGGGTGCACGAGGACCACCCGGCGGCCGCCCGTGATGCCCCGGTAGCGGTCGTCGAGACCGTAGATCGTGGTGTTGTACTGGTCGTGCGAGCGCAGCGTCTGCAGCAGCAGCCGGCCCTCCGGCACCCTCGGGTACTCGACCGGCGCCGCCGTGAAGTTCGCCTTCCCGGTGTTCGTCGGGAAGCGGCGCTCGTCGCGCGGGGCGTGCGGCAGCGCGAAACCGCCCGGGTCGGCCGCGAGCCGCGCGTTGAAGTCCTCGAAACCGGGCACCACGCGCGCGATGCGGTCGCGGATCGTCGCGTAGTCCGCCTCGAACTCCTCCCACGGCGTCGCCGACGCCTCGCCGAGCACGGCCCGCGCCATCCGCGCCACGATCGCCGGCTCGGACAGCAGGTGCGGGCTCGCCGGCGGCAGGTTGCCGCGCGAGGCGTGCACCAGGCCCATCGAGTCCTCGACCGTGACGAACTGCCGGCCGCTCTTCTGCACGTCCTTGTCGGTGCGGCCCAGCGTCGGCAGGATCAGTGCCCGCCTGCCGGTCACCGCGTGCGAGCGGTTCAGCTTCGTCGACACGTGGACGGTCAGGCGGGCGTTGCGCATCGCCGCCTCGGTGACCTCGGTGTCGGGGGTCGCCCCGACGAAATTGCCGCCCATCGCGAAGAACACCTTCGCCTCGCCGTCGCGCAGCGCCTGGATGGACCGCACCACGTCGAAACCGTGGTGGCGCGGCGAGGTGATTCCGAACTCCTTGTCCAGGGCGTCCAGGAAGGCCGGCGCCGGCCGTTCGAAGATGCCCATCGTCCGGTCGCCCTGCACATTGGAGTGCCCGCGCACCGGACACACCCCGGCGCCCGGCCGGCCCACATTCCCCCGCAGCAGGAGGAAGTTGACCACCTCGCGAATGGTCGGCACGGAGTGCTTGTGCTGGGTCAGGCCCATCGCCCAGCAGACGATCGTCCGCCGCGAGGCCAGGACCATCTTCAGGGCCTTCTCGATCTCGGCGCGGGTCAGGCCCGTCGCCGCGAGCGTCTCCTCCCAGTCCGCCTCGCGGGCCGCCGCGGCGAACTCCTCGAAGCCGTGGGTGTGCGCGGCGACGAACTCCTCGTCCACGGCGCCCGGCGTCTCCAGGACGAGCCGGTTGAGCAGCCGGAACAGGGCCTGGTCGCCGCCGATGCGGATCTGGAGGAAGAGATCGGTGAGCGCCGCTCCCTTCAGCATGCCCTGAGCCGTCTGCGGGTTCTTGAACCGCTCCAGGCCCGCCTCCGGCAGCGGGTTCACCGAGATGATCCGCGCTCCCGCCGCCTTCGCCTTCTCCAGCGCCGACAGCATCCGCGGATGGTTCGTCCCCGGGTTCTGTCCCGCGACGACGATCAGGTCCGCCCGGTGCAGGTCCTCCAGCGACACACTGCCCTTGCCGACGCCGAGGGTCTCCGTCAGTGCCGAGCCGGAGGACTCGTGGCACATGTTGGAGCAGTCCGGCAGGTTGTTCGTGCCGAACTCGCGCGCGAACAGCTGCAGCAGGAACGCGGCCTCGTTGCTGGTACGGCCCGAGGTGTAGAACACGGCCTCGTCGGGGGAGGAGAGCGCCGTCAGCTCCTCCGCGATGATCGAGAACGCCCGCTCCCAGCTCACCGGCTCGTACCGCTCGGCGCCCTCCGGCAGGTACATCGGATGCGTGATCCGGCCCTGCTGGCCCAGCCAGTAACCGCTGCGCGTCGCCAGGTCGGCCACGGGGTGGGCGGCGAAGAACTCCGGCGTCACCCGGCGCAGCGTCGCCTCCTCGGCGACCGCCTTCGCCCCGTTCTCGCAGAACTCCGCCACATGCCGCTTGTCCGCCTCCGGCCAGGCGCAGCCGGGGCAGTCGAAGCCGTCCTTCTGGTTGACCTTGAGCAGGGTCCGCGCGGTGCGCCGCACGCCCATCTGCTCGTGGGCCATCCGCAGCGTGTGCGCGACGGCGGGCAGCCCGGCGGCCGCGTGCTGCGGCGCCGCGACCCGCGGCGCGTCCTGGACCGGGTCGCCGACCGGCGGCTTGCTGACCATCGCGCTCTCCCTTGAGCGGTGAAGGACTCGTACGACTCCGATCCTGTCACGCGCCACCGACAACGGACCACGCACGGTCGGTGCGCGGCCGGTCACCCTCGGCGCGTGGACGGGAATGTCAGCGGCGCGTGGCAGGATCGTCCCGTGGCCGAGACAGCAGCGAAGAAGACCGATATGACCGAAGAGAACCGCCCGCGCCTGCTCCTCATGGACGGGCACTCCCTGGCGTACCGGGCGTTCTTCGCGCTGCCCGCGGAGAACTTCACCACCGCGACCGGGCAGCCGACGAACGCGATCTACGGGTTCGCGTCCATGCTGGCGAACACGCTCCGCGACGAGGCGCCCACGCACTTCGCCGTCGCGTTCGACGTGTCCCGCAAGACCTGGCGCTCGGAGGAGTTCCCCGAGTACAAGGCGAACCGCTCCAAGACCCCCGACGAGTTCAAGGGACAGGTCGAGCTGATCGGCGAGCTGCTCGACGCCATGCACGCCCCCCGCTTCGCCATCGACGGGTACGAGGCGGACGACGTCATCGCCACCCTCGCCACCCAGGCCGAGGCCGAGGGCTTCGAGGTCCTCATCGTCACCGGCGACCGGGACTCCTTCCAGCTGGTCACCGACCACACCACCGTGCTCTACCCCACCAAGGGCGTCTCCGAGCTGACCCGCTTCACCCCCGAGAAGGTCCAGGAGAAGTACGGGCTGTCGCCGTCGCAGTACCCCGACTTCGCCGCCCTGCGCGGCGACCCGTCGGACAACCTGCCCGGCATCCCCGGCGTCGGCGAGAAGACCGCCGCCAAGTGGATCAACCAGTTCGGCTCCTTCGCTCAGCTGGTGGAGCGCGCCGAGGAAGTCAAGGGCAAGGCAGGCCAGAACCTCCGTGACCATCTGGAGTCGGTGAAGCTCAACCGCCGCCTCACCGAGATGGTCCGCGACGTCGAGCTGCCCAAGACCGTCGCGGACCTCGCCCGTGAGCCGTACGACCGCACGGCCGTCGCCCTCGTCCTCGACACCCTGGAGATCCGCAACCCCTCGCTGCGCGAGCGGCTCCTCGCCGTCGACCCCGGCGCCGCCGAGGAGACCGCCCCCGCCCCGGCCCCCGGCGTCGACCTCGACTTCACCGTCCTCGGCTCCGGCGAGCTCGCCGGCTGGCTCGCCGAGCACGGCGGGCAGCCGCTCGGCGTCGCCACCCTCGACAGCTGGGCCCTCGGCACCGGCAACGTAGCCGAGATCGCCCTCGCCTCCGGCGACGGCGCCGCCGCCTGGTTCGACCCCTCCGAGCTCGACGAGGCCGACGAGCGCGCCTGGGCCGCCTGGATCTCCGACCCCGGGCGGCCGAAGGTCCTGCACAACGCCAAGGGCGCCATGCGGGTCTTCCCCGAGCACGGCTGGAGCATCGCCGGCGTCACCATGGACACCGCGCTCGCCGCCTACCTGGTCAAGCCCGGCCGCCGCTCCTTCGCCCTGGACGCGCTCGCCGTCGAGTACCTGGGCCGCGAGCTCGCCCCCGCCGCCCCCGCCGACGGCCAGCTCGCCTTCGGCGCCGACGACCACGCCGAGGCCGAGGCCCTGATGACCCAGGCCCGTGCCGTCCTCGACCTCGGCACCGCCTTCGAGGAGAAGCTCGCCGAGGTCGGCGCCATGGAGCTCCTCCACGAGGTCGAGCTGCCCACCTCCGCGCTCCTCGCCCGCCTGGAGCGGCACGGCATCGCCGCCGACCGCGACCACCTGGAGGCCCTGGAGCAGCAGTTCGCGGGCGCCGTGCAGCAGGCCGTCAAGGAGGCCCACGCCTCCGTCGGCCACGAGTTCAACCTCGGCTCGCCCAAGCAGCTCCAGGAGGTCTTCTTCGGCGAGCTCAACCTGCCCAAGACGAAGAAGACCAAGACCGGCTACACCACCGACGCCGACGCGCTCGCCTGGCTGGCCGCCCAGACCGAGCACGAGCTCCCGGTGATCATGCTCCGGCACCGCGAGCAGGCCCGGCTGCGCTCCACCGTCGAGGGGCTGATCAAGACCGTCGCCGCCGACGGCCGCATCCACACCACCTTCAGCCAGACCGTCGCCGCCACCGGCCGGCTGTCCTCCACCGACCCCAACCTCCAGAACGTGCCGGTGCGCACCGACGAGGGCCGCGCCATCCGGCACGGCTTCGTCGTCGGCGAGGGCTTCGAGGCCCTGATGACCGCCGACTACAGCCAGATCGAGCTGCGCGTGATGGCCCACCTCTCCGAGGACGAGGGCCTCATCGAGGCCTTCACCTCCGGCGAGGACCTGCACACCACGGTCGCCTCACAGGTGTTCAACGTCGAGCGGTCCGCCGTCGACGCCGAGATGCGCCGCAAGATCAAGGCCATGTCGTACGGCCTGGCGTACGGGCTCTCCGCCTTCGGCCTCTCCCAGCAGCTCGGCATCGAGCCGGCCGAGGCGCGCGGCCTGATGGACACCTACTTCGAGCGCTTCGGCGGCGTACGGGACTATCTGCGCCGGGTCGTCGACGAGGCCCGCGCCACCGGCTACACCGAGACGATGCTCGGCCGTCGCCGCTACCTCCCGGACCTCAACAGCGACAACCGCCAGCGCCGTGAGGCCGCCGAACGGATGGCGCTCAACGCCCCGATCCAGGGCACCGCCGCGGACATCGTCAAGGTCGCCATGCTCCGTGTCGACCGCGCCCTCACCGAGGCCGGCCTCGCCTCCCGGATGCTCCTCCAGGTCCACGACGAAATCGTCCTGGAACTCGCCCCCGGCGAGCGCGACCAGGTCGAAGCCCTCGTCCGCGACGAGATGGCCCACGCCGTCGAACTCCGCGCCCCCCTGGACGTCTCCGTCGGCGTCGGCCCGGACTGGGACTCGGCGGCGCACTGAGCCATGCCCCTGCCGGGGCGCCGTCACCGGTGTCGGTCCGCCCCCCACGGGGCGGGCCGAAGGCCCACGGGTGCGGGGTACGTCCCGCGCGGCTTCGCCCCGGCAGGCGTCAGCGAGCTCCAGGACGGGACCGCTCCGGCTCCCGCCCCACCACCGGGCCCTCCGGGCCGCCCTCTGCCGGCCGGGCCCCCGCCCGCAGTGCCCGCACCCCGGCCCCGTACAGCACCACCCCCAGGAACAGCCCCGCCCCCGCCCCGAAGCAGAAGGTCGGGACGACGTCCAGGGGCGAGTCGATCCGGCCCCAGTACGCGTACCAGCGCAGCACGCGATGTGCCGCGCCCGCCAGGACGCAGCCCCCGATCACCCCGGCCGCCAGCAGGCGCCCCCGCCGGTCGAGCACCGGGACGAGCGACGGTGACGGCGCGTCCGAAGGCGCCGCACGCAGCGCCCGTACCGCGAACCAGCCCATCAGCACCAGCGCCAGCGCCGAACCCCCGTACTGCGCGTACAGATAGACGGGCAGACCGCCCACCACTTCGCCGAGGACCGGAATCAACCGGGTGCCCCAGCGGTCGAGATGGGTGAACGCGTCCCACACCACGTGCGTCAGCGCCCCGAGCGCCGCCGAGACGGCGAACCAGAAGGCGAGGGACACCGGCCGGCGCTCCCGCCACGGCCGGCCGCGGACGAACCCGTACACCCGGCCGCGCCACCGCCGCGGCAGCAGCGCCACCAGCGGCTCACGCACCATCAGCCACAGCGCCACCAGCACCGCCGTGACGACCACGTCGACCGTGACGATCCCGAGGAAGGAGTGGGTGACGTCACCGAAGAACATCGCGTCGGGCACGGCGGTGGCCGCGAAGTACGTCATGTCGGGCGAGAAGGAGCCGGCGACCAGCGCCGACGCCACCAGAGGACCGCGGGCCGTGCCGTCCCCGCGGAGTGCGGGCAGCACGGCGGCTGCATGGCTGAGCGTGAACGGCACGGAAAATCCCCCTCGTCCGGTGTGCCCTCAGTATTCAGGACGGCCCGGTGTCGAACGCGTGGACGGCCAAGTGGTGACGAAACCGTGAAACTCGGTCAGGGCCCGGTGTTCCCGTGTCCGGAGTTGGCATAGGGTCTCCGGGTCGGACCCGCGCGGGGAGCGCGGACGCGGGACACGGGGAGGGACCACACGTATGGCATCGCACTTGGGCCGTCGGCTGCGCAGGGGAGCCACCAGCGGTGCGGTGGTGGCCGCGGCGGTCGCGGCGCTGGCCGCTTCGCAGGGGCCGGGTTCGATACCGCCGCCCACGGACAACGCCGGCGGTGACCTTCCGATCGGTGCGGGCGACTCGACCACGCCACCGGACGCCTCGGGCCCCGGTGACTCGACGTACTACACCGAGCTGCCCCCGCTGAACACCCCGAACAAGCCGGGTGCTCCCGGCAATCCGCCGGTCATCACCGGCCCCGCCCAGGCCGGCATACCCGCGACCGTCCTCGCCGCCTACCAGCGCGCCGAGCAGTCGATCCGCTCCACCGACCCCTCCTGCAACCTGCAATGGCAGCTCCTCGCCGGCATCGGCAAGGTGGAGTCGGGCCAGGCGCGCGGCGGCGCGGTCGACGCCAACGGCACCACCACCTCGGCGATCCTCGGCCCCGCCCTCAACGGCGTCGGCTTCGCCAACATCTCGGACACCGACGACGGCGCCTACGACGGCGACAAGGTGCACGACCGCGCGGTGGGCCCGATGCAGTTCATCCCGTCCACCTGGGCCACCTGGGGCCAGGACGCCAACGGCGACGGGAAGAAGGACCCGAACAACATCTACGACGCGGCCCAGGCCGCCGGCCTCTACCTCTGCGCCAACGACCGCAACCTCGCCGTCAAGGCCGACCTGGACCGGGCGATCCTCAGCTACAACCGCTCGACGGAGTACCTGCACACGGTCCTGTCCTGGTTCGAGTACTACAAGCGCGGCACCCACCAGGTCCCCGACGGCACCGGTGTGCTGCCCCGCGAGCGCAACGACGACCGGGTCACCACGCCCGGCCGGCCCACCCCGTCCCCGACGGCCCCCGTGACCCGGCCTCCGGCCACCCCGAAGCCGGCCCCGTCCAAGCCCGGCACGCCGAAGCCGACCCCGCCGACCACGTCCCCGGCGGCCAAGGTCGTACGGATCGAGAAGGCCGGCCCCGCCAGCCTCACCGCCACCGCCGGCAGCACCTTCACCACCCGCCCCACGGTCCTGGCCGTCGACCTCGCGGGCAAGCCGGTCGCGGGCGTCCAGGTGCGCTTCCGGATCACGGGCGACACGGACGCCCGGTTCGGCATCGGCGCGCGCGAGATCACCGCCACCACCGGCAGCACGGGCAAGGCCGCGGCGCCGAGCGTCAAGGCGGGCGAGCGGACCGGTTCCTTCACCGTCAGCGCCACCGTGGTGGGCCGCAGCCTGAACGCCGTCTCGTTCGCCGCGACCGTCACCGAGCGCGCCGCCGACACCCTGACCCGCATCGACGCCAAGGAGCTGGCGGCCACCACCGGCGGCCAGTTCGCCGACCGGATCACGGTGAAGGCCACCGACGGCGGGGCCGTCGCCTCCGGCGTCGCCCTCACCGCCACCTTCGTCACCTCGGCGGACGGCTCGCAGACCGCCACCGACGGCCCCTTCTTCAAGACCGCCGACGGCACCGCCGTCCGCACCCTCACCGGTCTGAAGACGGACGCCGACGGGTTCCTCACCCTCCCGGCCGTGTACGCGGGCGACAAGACCGGCACCTTCCTGCTGCGTCTGACCGCACCCGGCGGCGGCACGGTGACCGTCGAGCTCAAGGTGACCGCCCCCGCCCCCGAGCCGACCCCCACGCCGACGCCGTCGCCGGACTCGTCGACCTCGCCGTCGCCGTCGCCCTCCACGAGCACGCCGGAGACCACCCCCTCGTCCTGACGCCGCCCACCCGGCGACGCCCGCCTCCACGCCGCCCTCGTGTCCCTTCCGGACCCGGGGGCGGCGCCCCGCGTTCTGCGTGCGACGTGTTCTCATCTCGCGGCCGCGTTGCTACGGTGCCCCCGCCCTGACGACGTATCAGACAGAGCATCGGGAGGCCGGTCATGCGCGCCCTTGTCGCCGCCGCCATCGGACTCGTTCCCGTCCTTCTGTTCATGCTCCTCGTCTCCCTGGTCGACCTCCCGCCGGACGGGCCCACCTCGCCCAAGCCCCTGCTGACCGCCGATCCCGGCCCCAAGAAGTGAGGGGCGGACCGGTGCGCCGCCGAGCAAGCCTCGTCCTGCTCGCCTTCGCCGTCTTCTTCGCCGCCATGGCCCCGACCCTGCGCTGGTACGCCTTCCCCCGCCTCGCGAAGATCCCGCCGAACCAGTACCAGGAGACGGTCCTGGAGGCGAGGCCCGCCACCCTGCTCGACTACTCGACCCTCAAGGCCGAGAAGGTCGAGAGCATCACCATCGTCCAGACCCTCAAGGGCAACGTGGAGGAGTCCCGGAGGATCGAGCGCGACGCCGGCCGGGACGTCGTCGTCTGGGACTCCCTCTCCTACGTCCTCGGCCCCGACGGCACGATGGTCTCCAAGATCCCCGAGCGCTACATCTTCGACGCCCACACCCAGGACCCCGTCCACGCCACCGGCGAGATGGTCGACGGCGACCCGGTCCGCCGCGACGGCATCGAGTTCAAGTGGCCCTTCCTCACCGAGAAGCGGGACTACCGCTACTTCGACGCCCAGACCCGCACCTCCGCCCCCATCCACTACAAGGGGACCCGCGTCTTCCGCGGCCTGGAGGTCTACTACTTCGAGCAGACCGTCCCCTGGACCGAGGTCCCCATGCCCAAGACGATGCCCGTCAAGGGCATCACCCCCGATGTCCTCGCCAAGACCGGCCTCACCCGCTGGTACACCACCAAGCGCATGTTCTGGGTCGACCCCGTCACCGGCGCGCCCGTCAACGGCGAGGAGATCCACAGGGAGGAGCTCCGCAACGCCCGGGCCCTGATGGGCCGGGACACCGTCACCGTCTTCGACGGCCATGTGAAGATGCGCGAGGACTACATCGCGTACGTCGTCGAGCTCGTCGAGTCCAACCGCCTCATGGTGCTGCTGCTCGTCTCCTATCTCCCCTGGGGCTTCACCGCCCTCGCCCTCCTCCTGCTCGGCCTCTCCCTCTGGCTCGAAGCCCGCTCCCGCCGCCCCGCACCCCCGGAGCCCGCCCCCGTCACCGCTCCCGTCTGAGCCGGGCGCTGGTGTGCCGGGTCGGCTCCGCCGCCGAGGGGTCCTCCGGCCACGGGTGCCTGGGATAGCGGCCGCGCAGCTCCGCCCGTACCGCCCGATAGCCCTCCCGCCAGAACGAGGCCAGATCGGACGTCACCGCCGCCGGCCGCCCCGCGGGGGAGAGCAGGTGCACCAGCACCGGCACCCCGGCCACCCGCGGCGTCTCGGCGAGACCGAACATCTCCTGGAGCTTCACCGCGAGCACCGGCCGCTCACCGCCGTACTCCACCCGGATCCGCGAACCGCTCGGCACCTCGATCCGCTCCGGCGCCAGCTCGTCCAGACGCCCCGCCTCGCCCGTCGCCCACGGCAGCAGCCGCCGCAGCCCCTCACCGGCGTCGATCCGGCCCAGATCCGCCCGCCGCCGCGCCCGGGACAACTCCGGCTCCAGCCACTGATCGGCCCGCCCCAGCAACGCCGCCTCCGACACGTCCGGCCACGGCTCGCCCAACTCCCGGTGCAGGAAAGCCAGTCGTGCCCGCAGCTCCTCGGCATCCCTGCTCCACCGCAGCAGCGCAGTGCCCTCCCGGCGGAGCCCGTCGAGCAGCGCCTCCCGCACGAGGGCGGGATCGGCGTCGTCCCGCAGCGGGCGGACCGCCAGCTCCACCGCGCCCAGCCGCTCCACCGACCGGGCCACCACGTCCCCGTCCTCCCAGTGGACCTCCTCGCCCGCCCGCAGCAGATGAC
Source organism: Streptomyces sp. NPDC126499 (assembly GCF_040302485.1). Classification (NCBI taxonomy): domain Bacteria; kingdom Bacillati; phylum Actinomycetota; class Actinomycetes; order Kitasatosporales; family Streptomycetaceae; genus Streptomyces; species Streptomyces sp. NPDC126499. Next base: position 19,766 of record NZ_JBEOUO010000013.1, read on the forward strand.
CGGCCGCGCCGCGCGCGATCCGCTCGTCCACCACGGCCGCGAGCCGCACCCGCGCGGTGGCGCTCTGCGCCGTCCGGTCCGCCACCGCGACTGCCAGCCACCCGCCGCTGCCCAGCCGCGAACCCTCGGCCAGCCGGGCCCCCGTGCCCGACACCATCAGATACCCGCCCTGCTCCCGGGCCCGCGCCACCCGCTCGGGAAAGGCGAGCGCCGTCACGAGCCCCGCCACCGCGTCCTCACCGGTCACCGGACCGACCGCCCCGCCGCCCGCGTCCCGCCCCGCCGCGGGCCCCGTCTCGGAGGCCGCCGCGCGCTCCAGCCGCCGCACCTCCGCCTTCCAGCGCGCCGCATAGCCGTCACCGCCCCGCCGCGCCTCGCGCCACGCCGCCGCCAGATCGTCCCCGTACTCCCGGGGCGGTTCCTCGCTCAGCAGCGCCACCACCTCGGCGGCCCGCCGCGCCCCCACCTCGGCGGCACCGTCCAGGAGCGCCCGCGCCAGCCGCGGGTGCAGCCCGAGCCGGGCCATCCGCACCCCCCGGTCCGTCGCCCGGCCGTCCCGGTCCACCGCGCCGATCGCCGCCAGCACCTGCCCGGCCGCCGCCATCGCCCCGGCGGGCGGCGCGTCCAGCAGAGCGAGCCCGGCCGCCGTCGGGTCGCCCCAGCAGGCGGCCCGCAGCGCGAAGCCCGCCAGGTCCGCGATCCGGATCTCGGGGGAGGGAAAACGGGCGCGGTTGCCGTCCTCCGCCTCGGCCCAGCAGCGATAGACCACGCCGAAGCCCTCACGGCCCGAGCGGCCCGCCCGCTGGGTCGCCGCCGCGGTCGACACCGGCACCGTGGCCAGCGAGCCGAGCCCGCGCGCATGGTCCGTCCGGGGCTCCCGCGCGAGCCCCGAGTCCACCACGATGCGCACCCCCGGCACGGTCAGGCTCGACTCCGCCACCGAGGTCGCGAGAACCACCCGGCGCCGCCCCTGCGGCCCGGAGCCGCGCAGCACCGCGTCCTGCACCGCCGCCGGAGCCCGCCCGTGCAGCTGGAGCACCTCGGCGTCCAGATCCGCGAGCAGCCCGGCCGTCCGCGCGATCTCCCCGGTGCCCGGCAGGAAACACAGCACGTCGCCCTCGTGCCGCTCCATCGCGATCCGCACCGTCGCCGCCACATGGCGCAGCAGCGCCGGATCCACCCACGTGCCGTGCGCCGGGCGGATGCCGGTCGGCGGCGGTGCGTAGCGCACGGCGTATCCGTGCGCCTGGCCCTCGGCCCACACGATCGGCGCGGGCCCGCTCCCGTCCAGGACCGTGAGGAGCTGGGCCCATGCCTCCGCGTCACTCGTCGCCGACGCGGCGATCACCTTCAGCTCGGGCCGCAGCGTGGCCCGCACGTCCACCAGGAACGCCATCGCCACATCCGCGTCGAGGTGCCGCTCGTGGCACTCGTCGAGCAGCACCACGTCCACTCCCGCGAGCTCCGGATCGCGCTGGAGCCGCTGGAGAAGGACGCCCGTCGTCACCACCTCGACCCGGGTGGTGGGACCGGCCCGCCGCTCTCCGCGCACGGAGAAGCCGACCGACCCGCCGACCTCCTCGCCGAGCAGCCACGCCATCCGTCGCGCCGCCGCCCGCACCGCCATCCGGCGCGGCTCGGCCACCAGCACCCGCCGCCCGGGCCCCTCTCCTATGAGACCCGCGAGCGCCAGCGGGACCAGCGTGGTCTTGCCGGTCCCGGGCGGGGCGTACAGGACGGCCGTGCCGCGCTCGTCGAGCGCGGTCAGCAGCTCGGGGACGGCATGGCGGACGGGAAGCAGGTCGAGTGCGTCGTTTCGGATCACGCGGCAAGTCTCGTACGCCGGGCCGACCCGGTGCTCACGGTTGTCCACAGGTCCGCCGATTCATATGACTAACAGGACGGACGGTGGGATCGGCCGGCGTGGAAGCCTTATCCGTCCCCGCGCTCGCAGACGAAGATCGCCGTGCCGGGGATCAGGTTCCCCCGCAGCGGGGACCAGCCGCCCCACTCCTGGCTGTTCCACGCCGGCCACTCCGGCTCCACCAGGTCGATCAGCCGGAAGCCGCCCGCGACCACGTCCCGGACCCGGTCGCCGATGGTCCGGTGGTGCTCGACGTAGACCGCCCGCCCCCGCTCGTCCTGCTCCACGTACGGCGTCCGGTCGAAGTAGGACGCCGAGACCGAGAGCCCCTCCGGGCCCGGCTCGTCGGGGAACGCCCAGCGGATCGGGTGCGTCACCGAGAACACCCACCGGCCGCCCGGGCGCAGCACCCGGTGCACCTCGCGGAAGACCCGTACCGGATCGGCGACGAAGGGGACCGCCCCGTACGCCGAGCAGGCCAGGTCGAACGAGCCGTCACGGAAGGGCAGCGCCCCCGCGTCCGCCTCGACCAGCGGCACGTCCCCGCCGATCCGCAGCGCGTGCTGGAGCTGCCGGTGCGAGAGGTCGAGGGCGACCGGCCGGGCGCCCTGGGCGGCCAGCCAGCGCGAGCACTGCGCCGCGCCCGCGCCGATCTCCAGGACGTCCAGCCCCTTCAGCGAGCCGGCCGGGCCCAGCAGGCCGGCGTCCGCCTCGTCCAGGCCCTCGGGCCCCCAGACGAACCGGTCGTCCCCGAGGAACGCTCCGTGCTCGGTCTGGTACTCGTCGGCGTTGCGGTCCCACCACCCACGGCTCGCCCGGCTGCTCTCCGCTTCCCCCGCGTCACGGCGGGTCGCCTCCGCCTCGGCCTCGGAACCCCCGGGGCCCTCTTCCTGTCCGTACTCTTGGTTCATGTCGCCCGTCGATGTAGTTTGCGCTCAGTGCCGCCGCGCGCGAGCGGGGACGGCTTCCCGTGGGCCAGGACGGCCCGGGCTGAGACGAGTTGTGCCGGGTATGCGGCGTTCTGCCCCGGGTGCGCGCTTCGCGCATTGACCCTGTCCGGCCGCCCCCGTATGCTAAAGGTTGCGCTGCGGGCCTGCGCGCCTCAGACGGAGCAGGCCGCGCTCGCATCTGTTGTATGTCCCCTCGGTTTTCGAGGCGCCACCCGGCAGCGGGTCAGGTGCTTCTTTGGCTGTCCGGCTTCTTCAGCTGCGATACGGGCTCTCGGCGTAGCAGTACCTACGACTTCAATGTCCGTACCGGAGCCCTTTCCCACATGACGAGCAGCACCGAGACCACCGCCACCACCCCGCAGGTTGCGGTCAACGACATCGGTAACGAGGAAGCCTTCCTCGCCGCGATCGACGAGACGATCAAGTACTTCAACGACGGCGACATCGTCGACGGCGTCATCGTGAAGGTCGACCGGGACGAGGTCCTGCTCGACATCGGTTACAAGACCGAAGGTGTCATCCCGAGCCGCGAGCTCTCGATCAAGCACGACGTCGACCCGAACGAGGTCGTCAAGGTCGGCGACGAGATCGAGGCCCTGGTTCTCCAGAAGGAGGACAAGGAAGGCCGCCTGATCCTCTCGAAGAAGCGCGCCCAGTACGAGCGCGCCTGGGGCACCATCGAGAAGATCAAGGAAGAGGACGGCATCGTCACCGGTACCGTCATCGAGGTCGTCAAGGGTGGTCTCATCCTTGACATCGGCCTCCGTGGCTTCCTGCCGGCCTCCCTCGTCGAGATGCGTCGTGTCCGCGACCTCCAGCCCTACGTGGGCAAGGAGCTCGAGGCGAAGATCATCGAGCTGGACAAGAACCGCAACAACGTGGTCCTGTCCCGCCGCGCCTGGCTGGAGCAGACCCAGTCCGAGGTCCGCCAGACCTTCCTCACGACCCTCCAGAAGGGTCAGGTCCGTTCCGGCGTCGTCTCCTCGATCGTCAACTTCGGTGCCTTCGTGGACCTGGGTGGCGTCGACGGTCTGGTCCACGTCTCCGAGCTGTCCTGGAAGCACATCGACCACCCGTCCGAGGTCGTCGAGGTCGGCCAGGAGGTCACCGTCGAGGTTCTCGACGTGGACATGGACCGCGAGCGCGTCTCCCTGTCGCTGAAGGCGACCCAGGAGGACCCGTGGCAGCAGTTCGCCCGTACCCACCAGATCGGCCAGGTCGTTCCGGGTAAGGTCACGAAGCTGGTTCCGTTCGGTGCGTTCGTCCGCGTGGACGAGGGCATCGAGGGTCTGGTCCACATCTCCGAGCTGGCCGAGCGCCACGTGGAGATCCCGGAGCAGGTCGTCCAGGTCAACGACGAGATCTTCGTCAAGGTCATCGACATCGACCTCGAGCGCCGTCGCATCAGCCTCTCGCTGAAGCAGGCCAACGAGTCCTTCGGTGCCGACCCGGCCTCGGTCGAGTTCGACCCGACCCTGTACGGCATGGCCGCGTCCTACGACGACCAGGGCAACTACATCTACCCCGAGGGCTTCGACCCCGAGACCAACGACTGGCTGCCGGGCTACGAGGCCCAGCGCGAGGCGTGGGAGACCCAGTACGCCGAGGCGCAGCAGCGCTTCGAGCAGCACCAGGCTCAGGTCATCAAGTCCCGCGAGGCCGACGAGGCCGCCGCTGCCGAGGGTGGCGCCGCCGCTCCGGCCGGTGCCCCGGCGGGCGTGTCCGGTGGCTCCTACTCCTCGGAGTCGGACGACAACTCCGGCGCCCTGGCGTCGGACGAGGCGCTTGCCGCCCTGCGCGAGAAGCTGGCCGGCGGCCAGAGCTGAAACGGCTCACCGCTGAGCTCCAGTAGCTAGCGTCGAGGCCCGCCTCCCTTCGGGGAGGCGGGCCTCGGTCTTTTCCGGCAGTCTCAGGGCCCTTCCCGCAGTCTCGGTGGGCCTTCTCCCAGTCTCGGGGCCTTTCCGCCGTCTCAGGGCGTGACGGCGATGTTGGTCAGCCCGTATCCGCCGGTCACCGTGTTCGAGGCGTAGACCGTGGTCGGGCAGCCGCCGCTGTGGTTGGTCACGTGGACGGCCAGCCGTTTGGCGCCGGTCGCCCCGGTGAGGTCGGAGCGGTTGCCGCGGAAGACCGTGCCGCAGCCCCAGCCGCTCTGCTGGGTGTGGGTCTCGTAGCCGTTGTTGATGGTGCCGCGGCCGGTGTTGTTCTCCACGAGGACGTTGTTCCCCTTCACGTCCACCCAGGAGTCGTCGTAGTGGACGCCCGTCAGGCCGCTGCCGTCGAAGGTGTTGCCGATGATCCGCGCGCCGGTGGTGCCCTCCTTGATGTCGACGTTCTCGCCGCCGACGTCCGGGCCGATCACGTTGTTCAGGATCTGCACGTGGTCGCTGCGGTCGGAGAGCGTGTTCGCGGTGCCGACGTAGACGCCCTCGCCCATGCCGCGGCCGTCGTTGCCGGTGTCGTAGATCCTCGAGTTCCTGATGACCCCGTTCCTGCTGGAGTTGCGGAAGTGCACCCCCTCCATGTCGAGGTCGTGCACGGTGACCGCGTCGATGACGACGCCGTTGGCGGCGTCGGTCATGATCCCCTTCTGGCCGCCGGTGACGGTGACACCCTGGACCGTCCAGTACGAGGCGCCGTCGAGGTGCAGTCCGTAGCCGCCGCCGGCCTTCAGGACCGCCCGGGACGAGCCGGTGAGCGTGATCCGGGCCGAGGATGTGCCCGCGACGGTGGCCTTGAAGTTCCCGGTGTAGGTGCCGTCCGCGAGGCGGATGGTGTCCCCGGGGCGGGCGTTGACCAGCGCGGTCTTGAGCTGGGCGGTGGTGGACACCTCGATCGTGGCCGCCGAGGCCGGCGCCGCCGTGGCCAGAGGCAGGGCGAGGAGGGCGGGGAGCAGGGGGAGGAGCAGCGTTCGGGGGCGCATGGGGGATGCCTTCCGGTCGATGCCAGAGGTTCGCTGACCGTTCCCGTACATGTACGGCGAACGGGATGCTGAACGCGGTGCTGTCCCGTGACGGTAGGGAGGTGCTGTGGGCATGTCAAGGTCTGGACCAGTGGGCCGCCCGCGCGGGAAATCCGGCGGACGGGAATGGTGCCGGGGTGGGCCGCGTTGTCCAGGGAGAACGCGAGGAGGAGCGGAAATCGTGCTTGATCCCCAGGATTTGTACGAATGGGACCAGAAGGGCCTGGCCGTGGTCGACCTGGCCCTGGCCCAGGAGTCGGCCGGACTGGTCATGCTCTACCACTTCGACGGATACATCGACGCCGGTGAGACCGGCGAGCAGATCATCGACCGACTGCTCGACACCCTGCCCCACCAGCTGGTCGCCCGCTTCGACCACGACCGGCTCGTGGACTACCGCGCCCGCCGGCCCCTGCTGACCTTCCGCCGCGACCGCTGGACGGCGTACGAGACCCCGGCGATCGAGGTGCGCATCGTCCAGGACGCCACCGGCGCGCCCTTCCTCGTGCTGTCCGGCCCCGAGCCGGACGTGGAATGGGAGCGGTTCGCCGCCGCCGTGCGTCAGATCGTCGACCGCCTCGGCGTCCGCCTCGCGGTCAACTTCCACGGCATCCCCATGGGCGTCCCGCACACCCGCCCCGTCGGCCTCACCCCCCACGGCAGCCGCACCGACCTCATGCCCGGCCACCGCAGCCCCTTCGACGAGGCCCAGGTGCCCGGCAGCGCCGAATCCCTCGTCGAATTCCGGCTCACCGAGGCGGGTTACGACACGCTCGGCGTCGCGGCGCACGTCCCGCACTACGTCGCCCGCTCCCCGTACCCCGACGCCGCCCTCACGGTGCTCGAAGCCGTCACCGCCGCCACCGGCCTGGTCCTGCCCGGCGTCGCCCACGCCCTGCGCACCGAGGCGCGCCGCACCCAGACCGAGATCGACCGCCAGATCGGCGAGGGCGATGAGGAGCTGGTCGCGCTCGTCCAGGGCCTCGAGCACCAGTACGACGCGGTGGCCGGCGCCGAGACCCGCGGCAGCCTGGTCGCCGAGCCCGTCGACCTGCCGTCCGCCGACGAACTGGGCCGCGAGTTCGAGCGCTTCCTCGCCGAGCGCGAGGGCGACGTCTGAGCGCCCGGCGACGGGCTCTAAGCTGCCGCTCATGCTGAAAGTGGGCCTGACCGGCGGCATCGGCGCCGGCAAGAGCGAAGTGTCCCGGCTGCTCGTCTCGTACGGAGCCGTCCTGATCGACGCCGACCGGATCGCCCGCGAGGTCGTGGAGCCCGGCACCCCCGGGCTCGCGGCCGTCGTCGCCGAGTTCGGGCCGGAGATCCTCGACGCCGGCGGTGCCCTGGACCGGCCGAAGCTCGGCGCGATCGTCTTCGCCGACCCCGAACGCCTCGCCGCCCTCAACGCCATCGTCCACCCGCTCGTCGGCACCCGCTCCGCCGAGCTGGAGGCCGAGGCCGGCCCCGACGACGTCGTCGTCCACGACGTGCCCCTGCTCACCGAGAACGGCCTGGCGCCCCTGTACGACCTGGTCGTCGTCGTCGACGCGTCCCCCGAGACCCAGCTCGACCGTCTCGTCCGGCTGCGCGGCATGACCGAGTCCGAGGCACGCGCCCGCATGGCCGCGCAGGCCACCCGCGCCCAGCGACGCGCCGTCGCCGACCTCGTCGTCGACAACGACGGCCCGCTGGAGGCGCTGGAGCCGCAGGTGCGCAAGATCTGGGAGGAGCTCCGGCAGCGGGCCTCGGACAGCCGCTGACGCGGCGCCGACCGGCCTTCCGGGAAACGACCGGGGCCCGGCGCGTCGCAAGGGCCTGCCGACGGGGTAGAGATGACGTTCGCGAGGAATCGGCGCGCCGGCGCCTCCCCGTGGAATACGACCGCCGTGCCCGCTGTTGAACCGCCGGAGTGAGGGAAGGAAGACCGCTGTGGCCGAGAGCAACCCGGAAACCCACGTCATCGACTTCCGCGCCGCCGAGCAGCTGCTCGCCGCCCGTGACCCGCGCGGCGCGGTCAAGCTGCTCGACTCGGTGATCGCCGCCCACCCCGAGAACACCGCCGCCCGGCTGCTGCGCGCCCGGGCCTTCTTCGCCGCCGCCCAACTCCGACCCGCCGAGCTGGAGTTCGAACTGGTCCTGGAGAGAGAGCCGGACAACGCGTTCGCGCACTTCGCCCTCGCCCGCACCTACCAGCGCTCCGGCCGCCCCGAGCGGGCCACCCGCCACTTCCGCCTCGCCGCCGCCCTCGACCCGAAGCCGGAGTATCTGGAGGCGGCGCGCTTCGACACGACGGCCGAATAGCCCGCCGGGCCTCAGCGCCTGCCGCGACCGCGGTGATCGGGTTCGTACGGCGGGATGTCACGCCCCGGCTGCCAGTGCGGGCCCTGCCGCAGATGGCGCGACACCACGATCAGGTCGACGGCCGCCACCGCGAACAGCACCCCGCACGCCGCCGCCCACCCCGGCCGCCCGACCAGCGAGAACGCCGCCGTACCGAAGGCGCCCCACAGCGCTCCCCACAGGCTCAGCCAGAACCTCAGCCGCAGCGCACTGCGCGCGGTCGCCGGTTCGCTTCCCGTACGCATGACCTCGCATCTCCCGGGTGAGGCGACCCCCGAGGCCACTTCCAGGATCCACCCACGACGCACGATCCGAAAAGGTCCGCCGGGGACGCGGCGGACCGTGCAGCGAGAGGACGCCGGCGGACATGGACGCACACGGTAGGGACGCACACGGCCTGGACGCACACGGTAGGGACGCACACCGGGACACGGGCACGCGGGTCACGCGCATGCGCAACGGTCACCAGGGCACCGGACCCGGCCCCATCACCCCGGACGGCTGTGCCGTCGAGCTCTACCGCAGGCTGTCGGTCGGCAGCGAGCCCGACGTGATCGGGGCGGCCGTGCCCGCCGGCGCCACGCTCCTCGAACTGGGCAGCGGCGCGGGCCGGGTCACCGTCCCCCTCGTCGCACGCGGCTTCGCCGTCACGGCCGTCGACGAGTCGGCGGAGATGCTGGCGGCGGTCGCCGAGCGGGCACCGGGCGCCCGGACCGTGCACAGCTCCATCGAGGCCCTGCGGCTGCCCCGCCGCTTCGACGCGGTCGTCCTCGGCTCCTTCCTGGTGCACACCGCCGACCACCGCAGCCGGCAGGCGCTCCTGGAGACCTGCCGGCGGCACGTGAAGGACGACGGGCTCGTGCTGATCCAGCGCGAGGGCGCGGACTACCACGACGACGTGCCCCGGGAACGCCGCGACCCCGCCGGATACACCGTACGGATCGTGTCGTCGGAGCCGATCGGCGACGGCGTCGACCGGGTCTTCGCCGAGTACCTGTTCCCGGACGCCCGCTGGACCCAGACGTTCCTGTCCCGGCCGCTGACCAGGGAGGCCTTCGAGGGCCATCTCGCCGAGGCCGGGCTCGCCGTCGACCGCTATCCGACCGACGACGGCACCTGGGCCGTGGCCCGGCCCGTGCCGGTCAGTGGATGACGTCGTAGCTGCGCCAGACCGGGGCCCCCGGCGCGATCTCGTCGCCGCTGTTGCTCGGCAGATACGTGAACTCCCGGCCCCGGCAGTCCGGCGTCGGGTACAGCCGGATGTCCACCAGCGTGCCGTTCTCGACCTTGTGCGCGCCCTCCGGGGCCAGCTTGTGGCAGCCCTTCACCGCCGGGCTCGTCACGAGCCCGGCCGCGGCCTCCACCCCGGGCTCCTCCCGCGTCTCGTGCCCGGGCTCCTGCCCGGCCCCGTGCCCCGTCTCGTACGTGATGGTGCCCACCGCGGTGCGACCGAGGCCCGAGCAGCCCGCGACCGCGAGCGAGAGCAGGGCGGCCCCGGTGGCGATGGTCAGACGCCGGTGAAGGGACATGGCGGAATCCTCGTCTGTCGGGCGTGGGCGGCCGAAGCCTGTTCCCCGCCACCCTCCCGCCTGCCGGGCCGGGTGTCATGCCCGGATGCGCCGCCCGGGGGAAGCGCCGCGAGGCCCGTTGTCAGACCCCACCCGTAAGGTCGGAGGTCCAGAGTCGGACCCGTCGCGGACCGGGAGGTGAACCACACCGTGACCAGCACCAGCACGAGCAGCAGCATGGGCACCAGCACCAGCACGAGCACGAGCACCAGCACCGGCGTCCTGCTCGGCCGTGCCGCCGTCTTCCTGCCCGCCGCCCTGCCCCGGGACGGCCGGATCGCCTTCTGGTCGCCCGACGGGACCGACCCGGCGGGCGAGCTCCCGCCCGGCACCGCCGAGCGCGCCGAGATCACCGTCGTGCGGCGCCACGGCACGGGGGCGCGCGGCCGGACCGCGCCCGCCGTCCTGATGCCCGTCGCCGAAGCCCTGCCCCATCTGGTCGCCGCCCGCCATCACCCGGCCGCCCACCCCGCGGCCGCCTGCTGGGGCGCCGCCGCCCTGCACGCGCTGCACCTGGTCGCCCGCGGGCGCCTGCTGCCCGGCCTCACCGCCGACGACCACGACGCCTGGCGGGCCGGGCCGCTCGACGCGGAGGACATCGCCCACCTCCGGGCCGTCGCCGCCGCCATGCCGTACGAGGCCCACGCCACGCCCGTACCCGGCGGCGGCCCGCTCCGGCTCCCCGAGCCCGAGGCGCTGGTACGGGCCTTCCTGGACGCCGTCGCCGACACCCTGCCCCGGACGCCCGCGGCGCCCCACGCGGTCGGCGCGCCGTTCGCCGCCCGCGAGCCCCAGCACCTGCCCCGCGCGCGTGCCTGGGCCGCCGAGGCCGCCGCCGGCATGGACGCCGGCGTCCGCGTCTCGCTGCGCCTCGACCTGTCCGGCTACGAGCTGTTCGACGCCTCGGACGACGGCACCGGCGAGGAACGGCAGGCCGCCGCCCTCCTCCAGGTGCACAGCCTCGCCGACCCCACCCTCGTCATCGACGCCGCCGCCCTCTGGTCCGGGGACGGCGACGAGCACTTCGGGCCCCGCGCCCGGATCGACGCCGTCCTCGCCCTGCGCCGCGCCGCCCGCGTCTGGCCGCCGCTCGGCCGCCTCCTGGAGCGGGACGTGCCCGACGTCCTCGCCGTGTCCGAGGACGAGCTGTACGAGCTCCTCGGCCCCGCCGCCGCCCGCCTCGCCGACGCCGGGGTCGCCGTCCACTGGCCGCGGGACCTCGCCCGCTCCCTCAGCGCCTCCGCCGTCGTCCGGCCGGCCCGCACCGCGCCCGGCTCCGCCACCGACGGCACCGCCTTCTTCGACAGCGAGGAGCTGCTCCGCTTCAACTGGCAGCTCGCCCTCGACGGCGACCCCCTCACCGAGCGGGAGATGGACGCCCTCGCCGAGGCTCACCGCCCGGTCGTCCGGCTGCGCGACCAGTGGGTCGTGATCGACCCCGACCTCGTCCGCAAGGCCCGCAAGCGCGAGCTCGGCCTGCTCGAACCGGTCGACGCGCTCGCCGTCGCCCTCACCGGCACCGCCGACATCGACGGCGAAACCGTCCCCGCCGTCCCCGTCGGCGCCCTCGCCGCCCTGCGCGACCGGCTCCTCGCCGGACCCGAGGACGTCCCGCAACCACCAGGACTCGACGCCACCCTGCGCGACTACCAGCTGCGCGGTCTCGCCTGGCTCGACCTCATGACCTCCCTCGGCCTCGGCGGCTGCCTCGCCGACGACATGGGCCTCGGCAAGACCGTCACCCTCATCGCGCTCCACCTGCGCCGCGCCCGCACCGCACCCACCCTCGTCGTCTGCCCGGCCTCCCTCCTCGGCAACTGGCAGCGGGAGATCCGCCGCTTCGCGCCAGGAGTGCCCGTCCGCCGCTTCCACGGCACCGACCGCACCCTCGAAGGGCTCGACGGCGGCTTCGTCCTCACCACCTACGGCACCCTGCGCACCAGCGCGCCCCAGCTCGCCGAGCGGGACTGGGGCATGGTCGTCGCCGACGAGGCCCAGCACGTCAAGAACCCCTTCTCGGCGACCGCCAAGGCACTGCGCACCGTCCCCGCGCCCGCCAGGATCGCCCTCACCGGCACCCCCGTGGAGAACAACCTCTCCGAGCTGTGGGCGCTGCTCGACTGGACCACCCCCGGGCTCCTCGGCCCGCTGAAGGCCTTCCGCGCCCGGCACGCCCGCGCCGTGGAGAACAGCGAGGAGATCGACAACGAGGAGGCGGTCGAGCGCCTGGCCCGGCTGGTCCGGCCGTTCCTCCTGCGCCGCCGCAAGTCCGACCCCGGCATCGTCCCCGAGCTGCCGCCCAAGACCGAGTCCGACCACCCCGTGGCCCTCACCCGCGAACAGGCCTCGCTCTACGAGGCGGTGGTGCGCGAGACGATGGCGCAGATCGAGGGCGCCGAGGGCATGGCCCGCCGCGGACTGATCATGAAGCTGCTGACCTCGCTCAAGCAGATCTGCAACCACCCCGCGCAGTACCTCAAGGAGCAGGCCCCGCACGGTGGCGGTGCCGGCACGGTCCGGCTGGCCGGCCGCTCCGGCAAGCTCGCCCTCCTCGACGAACTCCTCGACACCATCCTGGCCGAGGACGGCTCGGTCCTCGTCTTCACCCAGTACGTGTCGATGGCGCGACTGCTCGCCGACCACCTGGCCGGCCGCGGCATCCCCGCCCAGCTGCTGCACGGCGGCACGCCCGTCGCCGAGCGCGAGCGCATGGTCGACCGTTTCCAGGCCGGCGAGGTCCCCGTCTTCCTGCTCTCCCTGAAGGCGGCGGGCACCGGCCTCAACCTCACCCGGGCCGGCCACGTCGTCCACTACGACCGCTGGTGGAACCCGGCCGTCGAGGACCAGGCCACCGACCGCGCCTACCGCATCGGACAGACCCAGCCGGTCCAGGTCCACCGGCTGATCGCCGAGGGCACGGTCGAGGACAGCATCGCCGAGATGCTGCGGGCCAAGAAGGCCCTCGCCGACGCCGTCCTCGGCTCCGGCGAGGCCGCCCTCACCGAGCTCACCGACCGCGAACTGGCCGACCTGGTGTCCCTGAGGAGGCCCGCATGAGCCCCGACGGCCCCCGCCTCCCCGGCACGACGCCCGACGGCCCCCGCCTTCCCGGCGCCACGCCCGACGGTCCCCGCCTCCCCGGCGCCACGCCCGGCCGCTCCCGGTCCTCCCGGCCCCGTGCGGGCGCCGCCCGCCCCGCCCTGCCCCGGCACGACGACCGGCGCAGGACCTTCCCCGCACTCGCCCCGCACACCGCCCCCGACGGCCGGTTCGCCGCCACCTGGTGGGGCAACGCCTGGGTGGACGCCCTGGAGGACACCGCCCTCGACGCCGCCCGGCTCGCCCGCGGCAAGGCGTACGCCCAGCGCGGCCACGTCGACGCCATCACCGTCACCCCCGGCCGGGTCGTCGCCTACGTCCACGGCACCCGGCCCCGCCCGTACCGCACCGAGATCCGGCTGCGGACCCTCGGCGACGACGACTGGGAACGCTTCCTCGACCAGGCCGCCGCCCGGCCCGAGCACATCGCCGCCCTCCTCGACAAGGACGTCCCGCACGCCCTGGAAGCCGTCACCGGACTCCTGCCCGCCCCCGGCGACCTCGTCCCCGACTGCTCCTGCCCCGACGACGGCTACCCCTGCAAGCACGCCGCCGCCCTCTGCTACCAGTCCGCGCGCCTCCTCGACGAAGACCCGTTCGTCCTCTTCCTCATGCGCGGCCGCGGCGAACAGGAACTCCTCGCCGCCCTCACCCGGCGCAACGCCGCCCGCTCCGCCGCCGAGAGCGCCACCACCGCCCCCGCCATGCCCAGCGTCCCGGCCCGCACGGTGCTCGCTCCGACCACCGGTCACGCCCTCCCGCCGCTGCCCCCGCCGCTCCCCGCGCCCACGCACCCCGGCCGGCCCGCCGTCTTCCCCGCCGACCCCGACGCACCCGACCCCCTCGCCCTGGACCTCCTCGCCACCGAGGCAGCCGCCCGCGCCCACGCCTTCCTCACCACCGGACACGACCCGGTCGCCGGCCTCACCCCCTGGCAGGACGCCGTACGGCTGGCGGCCGCGCACCCCGGCTCCGGGCTCACCGCCTCCACCCGCGCCCTGTACCGGGACCTCGCCTACGCCCTCGACCGCACCCCCACCGACCTGGCCCGCGCCGTCGCCGCCTGGCGGCAGGGCGGCATCGCCGGACTCGCGGTCCTGGAGGAGCCCTGGGACCCGCCCGCCGGCCCCTTCGACCGGGCCAGACCCGCCCTGCTCGCCGCCGACCTCCCCGCCTTCCGGCCCTGGCGCAACCGGCTGTCCACCCGGTCCCTCCAGCTCCGCTTCGGCCGCGACGGACTCTGGTACGGATACGAGTCGGACACCGACCGCGAGGACTGGTGGCCGCGCGGCACTCCCGACGCCGACCCCGTCGGCGTGATCACCGACCTGCTGGGACGGTGACCGATAGGCTGACGACGACGGACGACGCTTCGAAGGGGGCCCGATGGAAGCCGAGTTGGTGGCACTGGCGTCGGCGGGGGCGACCGCCCTCGTCCAGCACATGGTCGGAGACGGCTGGGAGCGGGCCCGGACCAGGATCGCCGCGTTCTTCGCCGCCCGCTCCGGGGTCACCGAGCAGGCCGTCGAAGCCGACCTCGACGCCGCCCGCGAAGAACTGCTGCGCGCCGAACGGGCCGGTGACGAGGAGGCCGCGGACGAGGCCAGGACCGAGGCCCGCGTCGAGTGGCGGGCCCGGATGCGCCGCAGCCTGCTCGCCGACCCGCGGTCGGCCGACGAACTACGCGCGATCCTGGACGAGTTGGGCACCGGTCCACAGCCCGGCACGGTGGTCCACAACACCATCTCCGGCGACGTCCACGGGATCGCCTTCCAGATCGGCACCGTCGGCCGGATGACGAACCACATGAGCGGTGACGGCGGTGCGGAAGGACGCCGGCCGTGAACCCGTCCGTGCGCAACGAGGTCGGCGGCGCGGTCCACGGAACGGTCGTCCAGGCGGGCCACATCGGCACCCTGACCGTGGAGCAGGCCGTCGTGCCGGCGATCCTCCCCGACAGCCCGCCACCCCGGTTACTCCCGGCGCCCACCCGCCACTTCACCGACCGGCACGCCGAACTCGACCGGCTCACCGCCCTGCTGGACGGCGCGGACGACGACCCGGCACCCCGAGTCGTCGTCCTCACCGGCACGGGCGGCGTCGGGAAGTCGGCCACCGCGCTCCACTTCGCCGCCCGCCTGCGGGACCGCTACGACGGCGGTCAGCTCCACGCCGACCTGCACGGCGACGCCACGGCCACGGCGACCGCCCCCTCCACCGTCCTCGTCCGCTTCCTGCGCGCCCTCGGCGTCGCCCCGCAGTACGTGCCGGCCGACGAACAGGAGCAGATCGACTGGTACCGCACCCTCACCGCGGACCGCCGCCTCCTCACCGTCCTCGACAACGCGCACTCCGTCGCCCAGGTGCTGCCCCTGCTGCCCACCGGCCCCGGCTCGCTCACCCTCGTCACCAGCCGCCGCCGGCTCGCCGGCCTCGGCGGCGCGGCCGGCGCCCACCACCTCACCCTCCCGCCGCTCGGCCCCGCCGACGCCGCCCTGCTCCTCACCCGACTCGCCGGCCGCACCACCGGCCCCACCACGGCCGCCGACACCGGTTCCGGCGTGGAGGCCGTCGCCCGCCGCTGCGGCGGACTCCCGCTCGCCCTGTGCATGGCCGGCGAACGCCTCGCCGTACGGACCCACCTCACCTGGCAGCAGTTGGAGCAGGACATGGCCTCCGCGGCAGCGCACCCCTCCGATGGTCCCGACAGCCCCGACGGCCCGCGGCACGACCCCGTCAGCGCCGCCGCCGACACCTCCTACGAGGATCTGGGCCCCGACGCCGCCCGCCTCTACCGCCTCGGCGGGCTGCGCCCCTGGGCCGGACTGACCGCCCCGGCCGCCGCCGCCCTCGCCGAGGTCCCCGAAGAGCGCGCCGCCGCCCTGCTCGAAGAGCTCGCCTCCGTCCACCTCCTGGAGGAGCACGCGCCCGGCCGCTACCGCCACCACGACCTGCTGCGGGCCCACGCGGAGCGCCGGGCGCTCCGGACCGACGGCCACGCCCGCTCGGCCGCCGCCGTCGGCCGGCTCCTGCGCCACCATCTGGCCGCGGCCGCCGCCGCGGACGCCCGCGTCATGCCCGGCCGCTGGCACCTCGGGCCCGCCTACGACCGGCTGCCCGACGACCCCAGGACCGCCGACGAGGCCACCGACTGGCAGCTCGCCGAGCGCGAGAACCTCGTCGAGGCGGTGCGGGCCGCCGACGAGTACGGACTCGACGACCTCACCTGGCAGTTGTGCGAGGCGCTGTGGAGTCTCTTCTTCCGACAGGGCTTCCACCAGGACTGGATCAGCACCCACCGGCTCGGCGTCCGCGCCGCCGCCCGCTGCCCCGACACCCCCGAGGCGGAGGGCCGGATGCACGCCCAGCTCGGTTTCGCCCTGCTCGGTCTCGGCCGCCACGACGAGGCCGAGGAGGCGTTCGCCGCCGCCGCGGAGGCCGACCGGCGCTGCGGACACCGCAGAGGAGAGGCGACGGCGATCGAGTCCCTCGGCCTGGTACGGCTCGCCCAGGGCCGCTACGAGCAGGCCGCGGACCGCTTCCGTGTCGCGCGGGATCTCGCCGAGGACCCGCGCGCCCGCGCCCTCCTCCAGCACCACCTGGGCCGCGCCCTCTCCGGCCAGGGCCGCCACGACGAGGCCGCCGCCACCCTGGAGCGGGCCGGGGAACTCATGGCCGCGCTGCCGGTCCCCGACCCGTACAACGAGGCCCGTGTCCTGACCAGCCTCGGCGAGGCGGCGCTCGCCGCCGGTGACCCCGGGCGCGCCGCCGGCATTCTCGCGGAGGCGGCCCGGCGGATGGCCGTCGAACGGGTCCCGGTCCAGGAGGCGGCCATCGCCGCGCTCCGCGCCCGGGCCGCGGCCACCCCCGAGGAGCGCGTGCGCTTCCTGACGGAGGCGATCGAGCGGTACGAGCGCCTCGGCTCACCCGCGGCGGCCGCCCTGCGCGCCGAGCGGGACCGGATCGGAGGGGGCCCAGTGGCCGGAGGAGACGCAGGGGCGGAGTAGGGACCGGGGGGCCGGAGGGGCCGAGCAGGCCAAGGGAACGGAGGGGCGGGTCAAGGGGGCCAGGGGGCTGCGGGGCGCCGTCGGTCGGCCGGAGCGGCCCGTACCGTGACCCGGTGGTGGGCGTTCCCGGTCGCCACCACCATGACGCCCGCGTCGACGAGCGCCGAGAGCGGCCGGCCGCTCGTCCACCAGGCGTACGCGGCGGAGGCGTAGGCGAACGGGTCACAGGGATCGGCGAAGCCGTCCGGGCGGGGCAGCGCGGCCAGTTCGAGGACCGTGCCCTCCCGGCCGCGGACCAGACAGCGACCGGGGCCCGTGCGGACGGCGGCGAGCCCGGCGTACGGGTGCTGCGCGAGCAGCTCCGCCGCGCGCGGGCCCGCCGGGTCGCCGCTTTGCCCGGCGTCGAGCACCACGTCCGCGAGGGAGAGCCGTCCCTGGTCGGCGCTCCACGCGTCCACCGCCGTGTGCGCGTCCTCCGCCTCGGGCGCGTCCGGCTCCGCGGAGGGGTCGGCGAAGCGCGTGACGGCCACCTCGGGCGGCCCGTCCGGGCGGACCCGGACGGTGGTGAGGGCCCGGACGGGGACGGTGACATCGGGTGCGGGGACGTCCTCGGGCAGCAGTGGTCGAAGCCGGGCCGGCCGTTCGGGCTCGGGCAGGTCCAACATGGTGTGGAAGAGATTCCGCAGCAGCCCCGCCGAAGCGCCCGGATCCGAACTGGCCGCCGCCGCGAACCCGTCGTACCGCCCCGGCACATGGCCCTCGATCACCGCGTCGACCTGCGCGCGCAGCGGCGTCTCCGGGCGCAACCGCGGGGCGGCCCGCCCGAGCGCGGCGACCGGTGAGGCGGGGTCGAGGTCCTGCTCGGCGAACGTCCCGAGCAGCACGGGCAGTCCGAGCGCGGCGGCGTAGTAGGTGACGGACCCGTGGTCGCCGATGACGCAGTCGGCCGCCGCGACCGCCTGCCGCCAGGGCCCCAGGGGATCGATCGGACTCAGCCCGGAGTCGGTGGCCCGGCGCAGCCAGGCCCGCACCTGGCCGGGTCCGTGCCCGTACCAGATGTTGGGGTGGAGCACCGCGCAGAGCCGGTATTCGTCGAGGGGGAAGGTCTCGGTCAACTCCCGCAGCAGTGCGGGAAAGGCGTCCGAGCCGAGGAGCGCGGCGCGGCCCCAGGTGGAGTTCAGGACGACGAGCCGGCGCCCGTCACCGGCACCGAACGCGCGGCGCAGCGCGGGGCGCCGGCGGCGCAGCGTGAGCATCCGGTCGAAGCACGGGTCGCCGGCGAGGACGGCGGTCCCGGCGGCCTCGGGGCAGTCCCTGCGCAGTCGGTCGAGCTGTTCGGGGTGGGACAGCACGGTCGCCGCCGCGAGCGGTCTGCCCTCATGGAGCACCCACGCCGGATCCGTACCGAAGACGGGAGCGATCCGCCCGGCGCCACCCGGCTCCCACTCCCCGTGTCCGGTGTCCGGTGTCCGGTGTCCGGTGTCCGGTGTCGCCAGCCTCTTATTGTATCCAACCCCATGTGAGAGGATGGCCAACTTCCCTTGGAAGGCGTGGAGTTCCCCGCCGTAACTCGCCGCGATGGCGAGGTCGACCCGTCCCTCCGCGGTCAGCTCCTTCGCCTGCTCCCACGGGAGCACCGGCAGTCCGGCCGCGTCGAGGAGTTCGGGAACCCCGGCCAGGAACGGGGACGATCCCGTACAGGTCGCGAGAGTCTGCACGTCGTGGGCGTCGTCGAAGAGCGGCAGCACATCGAGCAGCCGGGTCGCCGAGGTGACGTTGTGGACGACGAACAGCACCGTGCGGGCGGGCTCGCGCGTCCGCCAGCGCACCGCGTCGCGGCCCACCGGTACCCGCAGCCGCTCCCGCCCCACCGTCACCTGACCCCCCTTCCGCGCCACGGTAACCCACCGCACACGCCCGACGTCGGGACATGATCCGCCGCGCCACACTCCCTCGATGGAGTGAAACACGCCCACGGTCGGATCCGGGCTCCTCACGGACGGCGTTATTTCGGGTACGGGCGAGTGCCCGTGAAGACATCCGGAAGGCAGGAAGCCATGAGGCAGATTCGCCGAAGTGGTCTGGCCACTCTGTTGGTCACCGGTGGCGCGCTCGCGCTCTCGGCGGGCGCCGCCCACGCCGACTCCGCGGCACAGGGCACCGCCGTCGGCTCGCCGGGGATCGGCTCCGGCAACACGCTCCAGCTGCCGGTGGACGCCCCCGTGAACGTCTGCGGGAACACCGTCAACGTCGTCGGGCTGCTCAACCCGGCCTACGGCAACAGCTGTGCCAACCGCTCGACCGACGGCGGCGGCCGCGGCTCCGAGGCCGGCGGCCCCGCGCACAAGGACGTGCCGGGCACCGCCCACGCCGGTTCGTCGGACAGTGGTTCGCGCGGCGGCGGTTCGTCCAACGGCGGCGGCGCCACCGCCGAGAGCCGCACCGAGGGCTCGCCGGGCGTGCTGTCCGGCAACGGCATCCAGCTGCCGATCGACCTCCCCGTCAACATCAGCGGCAACTCGGTCAACGTCGTCGGCATCGGCAACCCGGCCGTCGGCAACACCTCGGTCAACGAGTCCGAGGAGGAGTGCGAGCACCCCGAGACGCCCACCCCGCGCCCGCAGACCCCGAACCGCAACGTGCCGCCCGCCCCGAGCGGCGACGACGCCCCCCGGCCCGCCCCGCAGTCGAGCTCCGTCGAGCTCGCCAGCACCGGATCGGACGGCGTCGGCTACGCGGCCTCGGCCGGTGCCGCGCTGCTCCTCGGCGGCGCGATCGTGTACCGCAGGGCCCGCCGCGCCGGCGGCGAGATCTGACGGCGGAGCTGGCCACGACGGACGGAACGGAGCCGTCCCCCTGCCGACCCAGGGGGCGGCGCCCGGCACGGAAGCCCAGTACGGAAGCCCGGCTGTCATGGCTGTCACGCCAGCGCTACGAAGGCCCGGCTGCGGGCGGTCGGCAGTGAGCGGCTGGCTGTGAAGGCCCGGCTATGAGCGGCCGGCCGTGAACGCCCGGCCGTGAACGGCCGGCTCTGCGTGGCCGACTCGGAGCCCCCGGCTCTCGACGGCCCTCTCGTCTCAGTCCGCACGCCAGGACCGGAGCACCGCCTCGATGGCCGGTGCCACCGTCGACCGGGCCTGGTGGCGGGGGACGCCGGACATGAGCAGGGCGTCGTAGTCGGTGTCGACGTGGCGTACGGCGGCCCGCACCGCGGCCGTGACCGCGCCCCGGTCCAGGGCCCGGCCGGCGGCCGTGCGGCCCACCCGCCCGCTGCCCTTCGCCGAGGCGTGCGCGGCGATCCGCGCGGCCCGCTCGGCCGGGCAGCCCGGGAACAGCCGCAGAATCTCCGCCTCCAGGGCCGCCGTGACCTCGGCGTCCCGCTCGGCCCGTCGCGCGGCGTCCCGGGCCCGGCGCCGCGCTCGTGCCTCCGCGTCCGCGAGGCAGGCCGCCTCCGCCCGGATGAGCGCCGCCTCCTCGACGAGCAGGCCCTGGCGCTCGTATCGCGTCCGGCGCCGGTTGTGACGGACCACCACCGCCCACAGGCCACTGCCCTCGCGGGCGCGCCGGGTGAGGGCGGTGTCGCCGCGGCGCAGGAAGACGAGGTGGCCGAGGTCGGCGCAGTCCAGGCAGACGGGCCTGTTGAACTCGACGATCATCCGCTCCAGCGGCCCCTGGTGGCACTCCGAGCAGCGTCGCCGCCGGAGCGGCTCGACCACGACCGGGGCGACGAGATCCACGACGGTCTTCTACCCGTACGCCCCCGCGCGCACCCCTCGGCGCGCCCCCTCCGCCCCACGCTCGGGGGCGGCACCGGATCGCCGCGGCGGCCCGGGAGTCCGGCGCGGACTACGCGGTCTACGCGGACTGCGCGGACTACCCGGACTACGCGGTCTACTGCCGGTAGCTGCTCAGGAACCGGCCGATGCGGCTGATCGCGGCGTCCAGGTCGTCCGCGTACGGCAGGGTCAGGATGCGGAAGTGGTCCGGGCGGTGCCAGTTGAAGCCGGTGCCCTGCACCACCTGGATCTTCTCCCGCAGCAGGAGGTCGAGGACGAACTTCTCGTCGTCGTGGATCGCGTGCACGGCCGGGTCGAGGCGTGGGAAGGCGTAGAGCGCGCCCTTCGGTTTGACGCAGGAGACGCCGGGGATCTCGTTGAGCTTCTCCCAGGCCCGGTCGCGCTGCTCGCGCAGCCGTCCGCCGGGGGCGGTGAGTTCGTGGATGGACTGGCGGCCGCCGAGCGCGGCCTGGATGGCGTACTGGGCGGGCGCGTTGGGGCACAGCCGCATGGAGGCCAGCATGGTCAGGCCCTCCAGATAGCTCTTGGCGTGCTCGCGCGGGCCCGTGACGACCAGCCAGCCGGAGCGGAACCCGGCCACCCGGTAGATCTTGGACAGGCCGCCGAAGGTGAGGACGACCAGGTCGGGGGCGAGGGCGGCGGTGGGGTGGTGGACGGCCTCGTCGTAGACGATCTGGTCGTAGATCTCGTCGGAGAAGACCATCAGGCCGTGGCGGCGGGCGAGGTCGAGGATGCCCTCGACGATCTCCTTCGGATAGACCGCGCCCGTCGGGTTGTTGGGGTTGATGATGACGACGGCCCGGGTCCGGTCGGTGATCTTCGACGCCATGTCGTCGAGGTCGGGGTACCAGTCGGCGGCCTCGTCGCACAGGTAGTGCACGGGCCTGCCGCCCGCGAGGGTGGTGACGGCGGTCCACAGCGGGTAGTCGGGGGCGGGGATGAGGACCTCGTCGCCGTCCTCCAGGAGGGCCTGGGTGGCCATGGAGATGAGCTCGGAGACTCCGTTGCCGAGGTAGACGTCGTCGACGTCCACCTCCGTCAGGCCCATCGACTGATAGCGCTGGACGACGGCGCGGCGGGCGGACAGGATGCCGCGGGAGTCCGTGTAGCCATGGGCCTTCGGAAGCATCCGAATCATGTCCTGGACGATCTCCTCGGGCGCCTCGAAGCCGAAGAGCGCGGGGTTGCCGGTGTTGAGGCGCAGGACGCTGTGGCCCGCCTCCTCCAGGGCGTTGGCCTGCTCGATGACCGGGCCGCGGATCTCGTAGCAGACCTCGCTCAGCTTGCTCGACTGCCGGAACTCCATGCGCCGACCTCCCCAGAAGTGTTGATGCTTGGTTTTACCAAGTTCGAGCTTGGAAAGTCCAACAACATGTCTAGACTGCGTCGCATGCCACGCCAGCCTCGCCGCCGAAGCTATGACCAGTACTGCGCCGCAGCCCGCGCCCTCGATGCCGTCGGCGACCGGTGGACCCTGCTGATCGTCCGTGAACTCCTCGCCGGGCCACGCCGCTACACCGATCTGCACGCCGACCTGCCGGGCGTCAGCACCGACATGCTCGCGGGCCGGCTCAAGGACATGGAGGGCGCCGAACTCGTCACCCGCCGCCGGCTGCCGCCCCCCGCCTCCGCGTCCGTGTACGAGCTCACCGACCGCGGCCGCGACCTGCTGCCCGTCCTGCGCGCCCTCGCCGCCTGGGGCGCGCCCGCCCTCGACGAGCCCCGGCCCACCGACGCGGTCCGCGCCCACTGGTTCGCGATCCCGCTGCTCACCGCCCTGGAGGGGCTGGACGCGCGGGTCGTCCAGGTGACCCTCGACGAGGGGGAGTTCCATGTACGGACGCGGGGCGACGGACAGGTGGAGTACGGGGAGGGGCCGGCCACCGACGCCGAGGTGCGCCTGCGCACCGACACGGCGACCTGCCGGGCCCTGGCCGGCGGGGAGCTGACCCTGGCCGAGGCCGTCGCGGCCGGCCGTGCCGAACTCCACGAATCGGCCGTGCTCTAGGCGACCGCGAGGCTGCCTGAGACCGGATCAGTCCTCGGGCGACGAGCCGGTGGCAGGGGTGGCGGAGGCCCGGGTGGTGGCCTCGGCGGCGGTGGTCCGGGCGGTGGTGGCCGGGTGGGGCTGGTCCGGAGCGACGGCGTGCGAGGCGAGGGCGGCGGCGAGCCGGTTCCTCGCCTCCGTCTGCACGGCGATCCGCGCGTCCAGGACCGCGAGCCGCTCCCGGGCGATCGCGAGCCCGCCCGCGGAGGGCGCCGTTGCGGACATGTCACCGTCGAGGCAGGGCTCGAACGCCGCCACGTCCTCCAGGGTCAGCCCCGCGTCGAGGAGATATCGGATATTGGATACACGGACCACGGCACCCTCGTCGTACATCCGGTATCCATTGGCCGCGCGCGTCGAGGAGATCAGTCCCGACTCCTCGTAATGGCGCAGGGCGCGAGCCGTCGTCCCGGTCCTCCGGGCCAGTTCACCGATGCGCACGGACGCCACCTCCCGGCGCAGTCGTATCACGACACCAGGGCACCCCCGTCGACGGGCAGCACCGTACCGGTCAGGAACGCGGCATCCGGCGAGGCCAGTGCCGTGATCGCCCAGGCGACCTCCTCCGGGCGGCCGAGCCGGCCGAGTGGCGTGTGCGCGATCTGCCACGCGCGCACGGCCCGGAGTTGTTCCGGCGTGAGGCCGGTGTGCTCGCCGATCGGCGTCTCGGTCGGCCCGGGAGCGACCGCCACCACCCGGACACCGCGCGGCGCGAGCTCCAGCGCCCAGCAGCGGGTCAGCGTCTCCAGGGCGCTCTTGGTCGCCGGATACACGGAGTTGTTCGGCCAGCCGCGCTGCCCCACCGTGGTCGTGACGTTCACGACCACCCCACCGGCGGCGGTGAGCGGGTCGAGCGCGGCCTGGGTGAGCAGGACGGGGGCGACGAGATTCGTCTCCAGGAGGGGGCCGATCGTCCCGCGGCCCAGCGTGCCGAGCGGGCCGCCGGTCGCGATGCCGGCGTTGTTCACCAGCACGTCGAGGCGCCCGTACGTCTCGACCGTCGAGCGCACGATGCCCTCGGGCCCGCCCTCGGCCGTGATGTCCGCGACCAGCGGCCGGATTCCCGGAAAGCCCGCCGCCGCCTCGCCGAGCGGCCCCGGCCTGCGCCCCACGGCGACGACCGTCGCCCCCTGCCGGGCGAAGGCCCGCGCCGTGGCCCGGCCGATACCGGTGCCGGCGCCGGTGACGACGACCACGCGGTGAGCGGTGCCGGCGCCGGTGTTCTGCTGCTGTGTCTGGCTGTTCATGCGGCGATCTTGAAACCCTGCCGCCAGCGGCAAGGTCAAGCCGGCTGCTTGGATCCCGGATATTGGATCCAGGATCCAGGCCTCGGCTCCGACCCGCCGGGCTGGATCCAGGATCCAAGCCTCGGATCCAGTCCAGCGGCCTGGATCCCATCTCCGAACCGATCTCGGATCCGATATCCAGAACGCATACGGCAGGATGGGACGGATGCGATTCGAAGCGATCAGCTGGGAGCGGCTGACCGACGCCGTCGTCGACCGCGTCGACGGCGCCGAGCCCGCGGACGGCAGTGACTGGCTCAAGGTGGGGATCGACGGTGCTCCCGCCGCGCCCGGCGGGGAGTTCGCCGACCGGGTCGCCGAAGCGCTGAGGCTGCGCGGGCGGTCCGTGCTCGTCGTCTCGACCGGCGGCTTCCTCAGGCCGGCCTCGCTGCGCTTCGAACACGGGAAGCAGGACCCGGACGCGTACTACAGCGGCTGGTACGACACCGGGGCGCTGTGGCGTGAGGTGTTCGGTCCGCTGGAGCCGGGCGGCAGCGGGCGCGTGCTGCCCGACCTCTGGGACCCCGTCACCGACCGCGCCACCCGCAGCCCCGCCGTACCGCTGCCGCCCGGCGGAGTCCTCGTGGTCCACGGGCCGTTCCTGCTCGGCCACTGGTTCCCCTTCGACGTGAAGGTGCACCTGCGCCTGTCCGTCGGCGCGCTCGCCCGCCGCACCGACCAGCCGTGGACCCTGCCCGCCTTCGCGCGCTACGAGGAAGAGGTCGGCCCCGCCGACGTCGCCGACGCCGTCGTCCGCGCCGACGACCCCCGCCGCCCGGCGTGGACGGGCTTCACCGGCTAGCCGGTGAAGCCCCGGGGCACCGCCTCAGGGACGGCCGCCCACCCGGGTCACCGCCCGGGCGCCCGCACGGCAGCCGGACCCGGCCGCGTCGACCGGGTCCGCGCCGGTGAGCAGGGAGGCCAGGAAGGCACCGGTGAAGGCGTCCCCGGCACCCGTGGAGTCGACCGGGCGGGCCGGGGGCGCCGGCACGCGGGCCGTCACCCGCCCACCGGCGGCGATGACCGCTCCGGCCGCCCCCAGGGTGACCGCGACCAGGGGGAAACGACGACTGAGGGCCGCCGCCGCATCGGCCGGGTCCGCGCGGCCGGTCAGCAGCCGGGCCTCGTCCGCGTTCGGCAGCAGGCACTCCGCGCCGTCCACGGCGGCGAGGAACGCCTCCGTGCCCAGCTCCGCGAGGAAACCCGCCGACGCCGGATCCACGCTCACCGGGACGCCCGCCGCGCCCGCGTCCCGCAGCACCCGCCCGGCCGTCTCGCGGCTCGGACCGGCGAAGAACAGATAGCCGGACAGATGCACCCGGGCGGTCCCGTCCAGCAGTTCGGGCGACCAGTCGGCGGCCGAGAGCCGCAGCGCCGCCCCGCTGTCCGTCAGGAACGTGCGCTCCGCGTCCGCGCCGACGAGCGCGATCACCGACGCCGTGGGCGCCTCCGGGTCCGCGACGAGCACCGGCCGTACGCCCGCCCGGCGCAGCGCCCGCTCGTGCCAGGCCACGGAATCGGTGCCCACGCGCGCCAGGAGCCGTACGTCGGCGCAGCCCGAACGCGCCGCCCAGCAGGCCACGTTCGCCCCGGCGCCGCCGGGCAGGGTCCGGATCTCCGCCGCCGTGTCCGTCGCCGGGGAGAGCGGCGTGCGGTGCCGGGCGACCACGTCGGTGACGACGTCCCCGACCACCAGAAGCGCGCCGGGGCCGGTCACGGCCTGGTGCGGTACGCCGAGGCGATCCGGGCGGCGAGCGCCACGTTCCCCCGTACCGCGGCCAGATTGGCCTCCAGGGACGCCCCTTCCGTGTGCGTCGTCAGATACTCAAGCAGGAACGGGGTCACGGCCTGCCCCGTGACGCCCTTCTCCCGCGCCACCGCGAGCCCGTCCGCGAGCACCCGGTCGTGCAGGTCCGGGTCGAGCTGCCGTTCCGGTGCGACGGGATGGGCGACGATCAGCGCCGAGCGGGACCCGCCCAGCTCGTCCTGGGCGCGCATCACCTGCGCCACGTCCTGCGGGGTGCGCACCGTCCAGTCGACGGGCTCGCCCGAGGAGGTGAGGTAGAAGCCGGGGAAGGTGTCCGTCCCGTAGCCGACGACGGTCACCCCGAGGGTCTCCAGGCGCTGCAGGGTCGCGGGCACGTCGAGGATCGACTTCACCCCGGCGCACACCACCGTCACACCGACCTGGGCCAGCAGCCGCAGGTCCGCGGACTCGTCCTGGCTCTCCGCCCACTCCCGGTGGACCCCGCCGAGCCCGCCGGTCGCGAAGACCCGTATGCCGGCGGTGTCGGCGAGCAGCGCCGTCGCCGACACCGTCGTCGCCCCCGTCGCCCCGGTCGCGAGCGCCGGCGCCAGATCGCGGTGGCCGAGCTTGCGCACCGACGGGTCCTCCGCGATCCGGGCGAGCCCCGCCTCGTCCAGACCGATCCGCACCGTGCCGTCGACGACCGCGATGGTGGCGGGCACCGCCCCGCCGTCCCGCACCAGGGCTTCCAGCTCCCGGGCGACCGTCAGGTTGCGCGGGCGCGGCAGGCCGTGCGCGATGATCGTCGACTCGAGCGCGACGACGGGACGCCCCTCGTGGAGCGCCTCCCGTACCTCTTCGGACACATGTGTGGACATGGTGGATCTCTGGCGCACCCACCGCCCCCGCAAACCTCGACGGCCGACATCAGCCACAGCGCGGCAGCCGGGGCAGCCGGGCCGCGTCCACCACCTGGATCACGGGGCGCGCGCCGGCCGTCTTGGCGTTCCCGAGGCTGTACGCGACCGCCAACGCGTTCCCCGCGGCGGCGGCGTACCCGTAGGGCGGGGTGATCGCGGTGTACGCGCCCGAGGCGAGGTCCAGGGCGTAGGAGGTCTCCGGCGTGCGCCAGGTGACCAGGCGGCCCGCGATCCGCAGCTGGTCCATGCCGTCGGCGGCGGGCGAGGCCGTCACGGCGGCGGACGGCCGGGCCTCGCCCGTGCGCCACACCATCAGCCGCGGCGCGGTCTCGCCCGCCACCCACGCCCACGTGGTGCCGTCGGAGACGAGGGAGCGGATGTCGCGCAGGGCGGCGATCGGCGGGGGCAGCGCGGCCGGCCGCCCGCCCTCGAGGGAGACGGCCGCCGCCCGTGTCCGGTCACCGGCGGCCTCCCGCCACACCAGCAGGCCGCCCGCCGCGAACGGCGTGTCGAGGACGCCCGTGTGCCACGCGCGCGCGTGCCCGCCGCCCGCGGGAGCGGCGAACACGGTCGCCTTCCCCGCCCCCGCGCCCTGTGCCCACAGCACGGTGCCGTCGTGGACGACGGGCCGGGGCAGCGGCCCCGGCCGGTCGGCGCGGGCGAGGCGCCGGGCCTCGCCGGTCGCCGCGTCCCACACGTACAGGCTCCACGCGCTGTCGAGCGTCCGGCCCTCGAGGACGGCGAAGGCGGCCCAGCGGTGGCCGTCGAAGTCGGCGGCGAGCAGCTGGTGCTCGACGGGATCGGCGAACCGCAGCAGCGTCCGCGGTGACGTCTCGCCCCGGCGGACGAGGACGGCCCGGCGTCCTTGCGCACCGGTGAGCTGGAGCGCGGTCCAGCCGGGCCCCGTGTCCGCGAGCACCGGGCGCTCTCCGGCCGGCGGCCGGTACGCGCCGGCGGCGAACGCGCCCCGCCACGCGGCGGGCAGCGGCACCTCACAGGCTCCGCCGCGCGCCGGGGCGGGGCTCGGCGCGGTGGCCGACGCGGAGCCCGAGGCAGTGCCCGGAAGAGCGGCCGAGGGGGCGGCCGGGGGAGTGGCCGAGGGGGCGGCGTGGGCGGGACCCGTCGCGGTGCCGGTCGGGGCGCCCGTGGACGCCGGGCCGCCGACTCCCGGCGAGCACCCCACGAGGAGGACACCCGCCAGGAGAAGGCAGCGGACGTGCCTACCAGACGTAGCCACGGCCGCCCATGATGGTGGTGATCGTGTCGGAGGAGATGTGCGCCGACTTCGGTACGGACCCGGCCCACGAGATGACGCTGGTGCTCACCCCGCCCACCGGGTCGAGGTAGTTGACCTGCCCGGCGGCGGTGTCGGTGTTGTAGCCGTCGATCGCCACCCAGTGGAAGATCTCGATGTTGGGGTGCCCCACGAGGTGCGGACCACCCGGCACCTCCCAGGCGTTGCCCGCGATCGCGTAGTCGTAGTCGGTGTTGTGCGTGATGTGCTGCTTGAAGTTGGTCTTGTCGGTGGCGGTCGGGGTGTAGGGCAACGCCTTCGGTACGTAACCGGCGCCGGGCAGCCGGTGGTTGAGCGCGTCGGCCATCGGGTATCCGGTCGGGTTCGGCACGTTGATGTTGATGCCGTACCAGGCGGTGCCGTTGGTGTTCGTCTTGAGCAGCGTCGCCGCGTCCTGCTGCGAGCGGCCGCCGACCTCGTCGTGGGCCGACTGGGCGATCACGAGGGCGGCCGGGCCGCACCAGTAGGAGGTCTTCTGCGACTGGTGGATGCCGCCGGACAGCTTGTACCCGGCGAGCGCGCCCGAGGCGCCGAGCGTGCGCACCCGCTCGTACGTTCTGGCCGCCTCGGCCTGCTTGGCGTCGGCGAGCCGGCGCTGGGCGGCCGTCAGGTACTGCGGCCCGAGGGTGTCGTGGGCGGCTTTGTACGCGGCGCCGGGCGCGGACCCGGGCCCCGGCTGACCGGCGGAGGCCGACGAGGCCGAGGCGGCGGGGGCGGTGGTGGCGGCGGCCAGCAGTGCGGCGGCGCCGAGGACGGCGACGCGGACATGGGTGGGGGTCATCGCACTCTCCTGTCCGAAGTGGGGGGAGGAGCGGGAAGAACGAGCAGCTCCGAGGGGAGTGTGACGGTCCCGCGCCCCACCTGACAGAGGGCGCGGCGCAATCCCGCGGACCAACATTGGGCGCACCAAAGGCGCCGCCTCCGACCAGCGGAGACCTCCGCCGCCGACGCCCGCGCGGAGCACGGTTTTCGGCGCGGGGCGCAAGGCGCGGGGCGCGGGTCCGGGGTGCGGGGGCGCGAGCGGGGGTGCGGGGCGCGGGGGCGCGAGGCCCGGCCCCGGACGCGCGGCGCGGGGCCGGGGGCCGGATGCGGGGCGCGGGGCCGGGGCCGTCTCCCACGAGGTCCCACCCCGGCCCCCGCCCGCATGCCCCCGCTACAGTCACCGCCCATGACCACACACGCGCAGCCCTCCTTCGCCGTCCACATCCCCGACGCCGACCTCGAGCCCGAGCCGCTCGACCCCGCTCAGGTCCTCTCCGGCAGCCCCGAGGTGACCGGCAAGGTCCTGTGGGAGTCCGCCGACGGCAAGCAGATCCGCGGCATCTGGCAGATCACCCCCGGGGTGGTCACCGACACCGAGGCGAACGAGCTGTTCGTCGTCGTCAGCGGCCGTGCCACGGTCGCCGTCGAGGGCGGCGACACCCTGGAGCTCGGTCCCGGCGACGCCTGCGTGCTGCGGGAGGGCGACCGCACCACGTGGACGGTGCACGAGACCCTGCGCAAGGCGTACCACATCAGCCTCTGAAGCCGGCAGCCTTCTGAGGCCATCGGTCCGAGGCCGGCAGCCTTCCGGGGCCATCGGTCTCTGAGGCCGGCAGCCTTCCGAGGCCATCGGCCTCCGGGGCCGGCAGCCTCCCAGGGACCGGAAAGGTCTCTGGTTCCCTTCGGGACGAGCCGAGCCGAGAGTCTGGTAGGAAACTTTCCTATCAGCTAGCATCCCGGGCGGCGGCTTGGCGCGGCGCCCGTTCCCCGACGCCCTCGGGGCGCGGGCGTGACGCGCTCAGTGAGAGCTCTGACCCGGCCGCCACGCACCGCGGCACGCCCTTCGGCGCCCGACGCCGGCGGACCGGGCCGCGCTGCCCGCACCGGTGCCCAGCTCTCGTCCTTCCCAGGCAAGGGAGTCACAGGTATGCGCCCGCACGCCTCAACCCCACCGCACCGCCCCGTCCTGACCCTCCTCCTCGCCGCCGTGCTGCTCCTCACCGGCGGCCTGCTGATCGCCCCGCCCGGCCGCGCCGACGCCGCCGACCCGCTCCTGTCCCGCGGCAAGCCCGCCACCTCGTCCTCGAACGAGGACTCCACCCTCACCCCCGACAAGGCCTTCGACGGCAACCCCGCCACCCGCTGGGCCAGCGCCGAGGGCTCCGACCCCCAGTGGATCCGCGTCGACCTCGGCACCACCGCCTCCGTCTCGCGCGTCCGCCTCTCCTGGGAGGCCGCCTACGCCAAGGCCTACCGCGTCGAGATCTCCGCCGACGGCGCCACCTGGACCACGCTCGCCACCGAGACCGCCGGCAACGGCGGCACCGACGACTGGACCGGACTCACCGGCAAGGGCCGCCACCTCCGCGTCCACGGAACCGCCCGCGGCACCTCGTACGGCTACTCCCTCTACGAAGTAGAGGTGTACGGAATCGCCGACGGCACCACCCCGCCGCCCACGACCGGCTCCTTCACCGTCGTCGCCGCCGGCGACATCGCCGCCCAGTGCACCGCCTCCAGCAGCTCCTGCGCCCACCCGAAGACCGCCGCGCAGGCCCAGCGGATCAACCCGAAGTTCTATCTGACGATGGGCGACAACCAGTACGACGACGCCCGGCTGTCCGACTTCCGGAACTACTACGACAAGACCTGGGGCGCCTTCAAGGCCAGGACGCGGCCCGCGCCCGGCAACCACGAGACCTACGACCCGGCCGGCCCGCTCGCCGGCTACAAGGCGTACTTCGGCGCGCTCGCCTACCCCGCGGGCAAGCCCTACTACAGCTACGACGAGGGCAACTGGCACTTCATCGCCCTCGACTCCAACTCCTTCGACGACCCCGCCCAGATCCAGTGGCTGAAGGACGACCTCGCCCGCACCACCAAGGGCTGCGTCGCCGCCTACTTCCACCACCCCCTCTACTCCTCGGGCGGCCACGGCAACGACCCCGTCTCCCAGCCCGTCTGGCGGATCCTCTACGCCGCCAAGGCCGACCTCGTCCTCAACGGGCACGACCACCACTACGAGCGCTTCGCCCCGCAGGACCCGGACGGCAGGGCCACCCCCGACGGGATCGTCGAGATCGTCGGCGGCATGGGCGGCGCCGAGCCGTACCCCATCGAGACCGTCCAGCCCCACAGCCAGAAGCGGATCAGCGGTTCGTACGGGGTGCTGAAGCTGGACTTCACCGACACCACCTACACCTGGCAGTACGTCGGCACCGACGGCCGGGTCAAGGACGCCGCCCCGACCTACACCTGCCACTGATGTACCTCGCGACCACCGGTCGCCCGAGCGTGCCGCCCGCCCCCTCGGGGGCGCGGCGGCGCGTCTCCGGCACCGTCCTCGCCCTCGGCACGGTCAGCCTGGTCACCGACGTGTCCTCCGAGATGGTCACGGCCGTCCTGCCGCTCTATCTTGTGCTCGGCCTCGGCCTCACGCCCCTTCAGTTCGGCTTCCTCGACGGGCTCTTCAACGGGGCCACCGCCCTCGTACGGCTCGCCGGCGGCCACGCCGCCGACCGGGGCGGCCACCACAAGCAAGTCGCCGGAATCGGCTACGCCCTGTCCGCCTGCTCCCGGCTCGGCCTGCTCCTCGCGGGCGGCGCGGCCGGCTGGATCGCCACCGCGCTCGCCGCCGACCGGCTCGGCAAGGGCATCAGGACCGCCCCGCGCGACGCCCTCATCACCCTCGACAGCCCGTCCGACGGCCTCGGCCGCGCCTTCGGCGTCCACCGCGCCATGGACACCATCGGCGCGCTCCTGGGTCCCCTGGCCGCCTTCGCGCTGCTGTGGGCCACCGCCGACGCGTACGACGCCGTCTTCGTCGTCAGCTTCTGCACGGGGCTGCTCGGCGTGCTTCTCCTCGTCGTCCTCGTCCCCGGGGGACGCCGGGGAGCGGACGGCACGGCGGACGGGAGCGGAGGCGGTGGCAGGGGCAGAGGTGGGGGTGGGGCCGGTGCGCCGGCGCGGCCGCGTGCCACCTGGCGCGAGCTCACGGCGCCGCTCCGGCTGCCCGGAGTGCGCCGGGTCACGCTCGGCGCGGCCCTCCTCGGCGCGGTCACCGTCGGCGACGCCTTCCTCTACCTGCTGCTCCAGCACCGGACCGAACTGGCCGCCACCTGGTTCCCGTTCCTGCCGCTCGGCGCGTCGGCCGTCTATCTGCTGCTCGCCGTACCGGCCGGGCGGCTCGCCGACCGCATCGGCCGCCGGCGTCCCTTCCTGTACGGGCACGGGGCCCTGCTCCTGGCCCTCGCACTGCTCCTCGCCCCGGTGCCGGGCCCCGTCCTCCTCGTCGGCGTCCCGGTGCTGATCGGGGTGTTCTACGCGGCCACGGACGGGGTCCTGATGGCGCTCACCGGCCCGCTGCTCCCGCCCGCGCGGCGGGCGAGCGGGCTCGCCCTCGTCCAGACGGCGCAGGCACTCGCCAAGGTGGCCGCCGCGACCGGCTTCGGCGCCGCGTGGACCCTGTGGGGGCCGACGACCGCGCTCGCCCTCGCCGTGGCGGGGCTCGCGACGGCCCTGTGCTGCGCCGTACGTCTGTTCCCGGCCGGGGTGGCGGAGCCGGCCGGGGTGTCCCGGGCGTCCGAGCCCGCCGATCCGTCCCCGCCGTCTCGCGAAAGGGAACCGTCATGACCGAAAGCACCATGGCGAGCGGCCCGACCCGGCGTCGCCTCTGGGCGCTCGTCCTCGGCGTGCTGCTGCTCGCCGGCGGGGCCACCGCGTACACCCTGCGGGCCGCCGACCGCCCCGGCGCCCCGACCGCCGCCGACCGACCAGGCGCCCCGGCCGCCGACGAGGGCTTCACCCTCGACGGGCCCGCGGGCGCCCTCTGGTTCCGCGACACCGCGAGCGGGCGTGTCGCCCGCGAGGAGCCGTCCGCGCCCGGGGGCCGTCTCGCGCTCGGACCGCGCTGCGAGCGCTTCCACGCCGCCGGGGGCACCGCGCTCTGCCTCCAGCTGCGCCCCGGGGTGCCGGCCCGCTCGTACGTGATCGTCCTGGACCGGCGGCTGCGCGAACTGCGCAGGATGAGCCTGCCCGGCATCCCCAACCGGGCCCGCGTCTCCGCCTCCGGCCGGGTGCTCGCCTGGACCACCTTCGCGACCGGCGACTCCTACGCCACCGCCGCGTTCTCCACCCGGACCTCGGTCCTCGACCTGCGCACCGGCTATCTGATCAAGAACATCGAGCAGATCCCGCTCACCCTCGACGGGCGCCGCCACCACGCCCCCGACGTCAACTACTGGGGCGTCAGCTTCGCCCGCGACGACAACCGCTTCTACGCCACCGTCGCCACCCAGGGGCGCACCCATCTCGTCGAGGGCGACCTGCGGGCCTGGAAGGCGCGCGCCCTCAAGGAGAACGTCGAATGTCCGTCGCTCTCCCCGGACGGCACCCGGATCGCCTACAAGAAGAAGGTCTCCAAGGACACCCGCGCACCCTGGCGGCTGCACGTCCTCGACCTCGCCACCCTCCGCGAGCACCCGCTCGCCGAAGCGCGCTCGATAGACGACCAGGCCGCCTGGACCGGTCCCGGCACCCTGTCCTACGCCCACGAGGGAGCGGTGTGGAGCGTGCCGGCCGACGGCACGGGAGCCCCGCGCCGGGTTCTGGCCGGAGCGACCTCACCGGCGGTGCCGCGGTGAGGGCCGGGGTGTGTGGCGGATCCGGGATGTTGGATATCGGATCCTTCGCACCCCCGCTCAGCCCCGCCGCCCCACTCCCCGTACCGCCAGCAGCGCCACCACCAGCAGGCCCGCCCCCACGACGTTCAGCCACCCGTATCCCGCCTGGGCGACGATCAGTCCGGCCGCGAGCCCGCCGAGCCCCGCACAGGTGTTCATGGTGAAGTCCGAGAGTCCCTGGACGGCGGCCCTGGCCGCCTGGGGGACGGAGTCGGTCAGCAGGGCCGAGCCGGAGACGAGCCCCGCCGACCAGCCGAGGCCCAGGACGAAGAGCCCGAGGGCGACCTGGCCGTGGCGTGGACCGGCCGTGCCCGCGAGCAGGGCCGCCACCGCGGTCAGCGCCACGGCGAGGCCGATCACCGTGAGCCGCCCGAGCCGGTCGGACAGCCAGCCCATCACGGGCGAGAAGGCGTACATGCCCGCGATGTGCCCGCTGATCACCAGACCGATCAGCCGGATGTCCGCCCCGTGGTGGGCGAGCGCGACCGGGGTCATCGACATGATCGACACCATCGCGGTGTGCGAGCCGGCCACCGTGACCAGGGCGAGCCGGGCCCGGGAGGACTCCCGTACCGCCCGCAACCCGGCCTTCAGGGACCGGCCGTCGGCCGTCTCCGCCTCCGCGGGCGCGGCCAGCGCCCGGGCGGTCAGCAGCGGGTCGGGGCGCAGCAGCAGCGCCACCATGACGGCGGCGGCCACGAACACGCCCGCCGCCCAGACGAACGGCCCGGCCGCGGCCGGGATACCGAGACCGGCCACGCTCTCGCCGGCCGGAGCGGCGATGTTGGGGCCGAGGACGGCCCCGATCGTGGTGGCCCACACGACCGTGGAGATGGCCCGCGCCCGCCGGTCCGGCTCGGCGAGGTCGGCGGCGGCGAACCGGGCGGCGAGGTTGGCCGAGGAACCGGCGCCGAAGCCGACCAGGCCCGCCAGGAGCAGCGGGAAGTCGCCGAGGTCGGCGCCGAGGACGGCGACGCCCGCACCGACGGCGCCGACGAGATACGCGAGGACCAGTCCGGCCCGCCGCCCTCGGCGGGCCATCAGGGCGGCGAGCGGCATCGCCAGGAGGGCGGGTCCCGCGACCGCGGCCGTCGACGCGAGCCCCGACAGCGCCTCCGTACCGCTGACCTCCTTGGCGAGGACCGCGGCGAGCGCGAACCCGATGGCGATGCCGAGCCCGCCGAGGATCTGCGTGGCGATCAGCACCGCCTGGATGCGGCGCCGCACGGCGGGAAGCCCGGCGGGGGAGCCGGGTATGGATATCGCGGTCGACTGGAGCGCGCCGGGGCCGTCAGGAGCGTCAGGGGCCTTGGTCACTTACACATAGTGCCAGTCCACCCTCGACCGGGGAACGCCGAGTGCGCCGTTCGGCCGCCCCTCGCGGACGCCCCCCGGCAGGCCGTCCGGCTCAGAACAGCGGCTCCGGCAGCACTCCCTCCAGGGCGAGCAGCCTCCGCTTGGTCTCCAGCCCGCCGCCGAAGCCGCCGATCCCGCCGTCGCTCTCGACCACCCGGTGGCACGGCACCACCAGCGGCAGCGGATTGGACCCCATCGCCGCGCCGACCGCCTGCGCGGCCGTCGGCTGCCCGACCCGGCGGGCCAGCTCCCCGTACCCCACCACCGTCCCGTACGGGACGGTGCCCGCCAGCTCGCGCAGCACCTGACGGTTGAATCCGGTCACCAGCGACCAGTCCAACTTGACATCGAAGCGTCGGAGGCTCCCGTCGAAATAGGCCCCCACCTGCCGTATCGGCCCGGCGAGCCGGCCCGACGCGCTCTCCACGAGCGCCCCGCCGAACGCGCCGGCCAGCCGCCCGAGCGCCCGCTCCCGTCCCCGCTCGTCGGCGTGGAAGGCCACGCTCACCAGACCCCGGTCCGTCGCGGCCAGCAGCAGGGGACCGATGTCGCTGGGCACCACCGCCCACTCCACCCGCCCCGCCGTCGGCTCCGTCTCCGGCTTCTCCCGCTCCATGCAGATCACCGTACGACCCGCCACTGACAAAGGGGCAGGCCAATTCCCGGACGGCATGGCCGCCGGGCCTCGCCGGGCGCCATAATCCGATAGCACTACTCAGCGGTACCGACTGTTTTCGGACGACGTTGCACCAGGGGTGGAGGACGACGCTCATGCAGGGCACGGTCGACGGATTCAGCTACGGACTGGTCACGCCGGTGGCCGCCTTCCTCATGGCCTGCCTCGGCGGGGCGCTGGGACTGCGCTGCACCACCAGGTCGCTGCGCCACCAGGACACCTTCAAGGCGGGCTGGCTGGCGCTCGGCGCCACCTCCATCGGCACCGGCATCTGGACCATGCACTTCATCGCCATGATGGGCTTCACCGTCCACCAGGCCCCGATCAGCTACGACCGGCCCATCACCTTCGCCAGCCTGGGCGTCGCCGTCGTCATGGTCGGCATCGGCATCTTCATCGTCGGCTACCGCGGCGCGACACCGCTCACCCTCGTCACCGGCGGGACCATCACCGGCCTCGGCGTCGCCACCATGCACTATCTGGGCATGGCCGGCATGCGCCTGCACGGCGACATCCAGTACGACACCCTCACCGTCGCCCTGTCCGTCGTCATCGCCGTCGTGGCCGCCACCGCCTCCCTCTGGGCCGCCGTCTCCGTCCACGGCTTCCTCGCCAGCCTCGGCGCCAGCATGGTGATGGGGCTCGCCGTCAGCGGCATGCACTACACCGCCATGGCGGCCGTCGACGTCACCCTGCACGGCACGCCCGCCCCCGGCACCGGCGACACCGCCACCTCGCTGCTGCTGCCCATGCTGATCGGCCCGGCCGTCTTCCTGGTGCTCGCCGCCGTCGTGGTCATGTTCGACCCGCTGCTCGTCATGGGCGAGCCGGACTGGCAGCGGCCCGCCGCGCGCGGCGGCCACGGCCACGGTCTCCCCGGCCTGCCCACCCAGCGCCGTACCTCGGCCTACGGCGAGCCCGCGAACTGGTCGGCGCGCCCCGCCACCCGCTCCGGCCGCAGGGGCGCCTACCGCGACACCTATCGCACGCAGGACTGGTGAGGCCCGGACCGGCCCGCGCCGTGACGGCGGCGGGCCGATCACCCCCCGACTGTCGGTGCCGGGTCGTACGGTGGTTGCATGCGGCCCGTTTCCAAGATCGAACGTACGGTGGCGCCCTTCGAGGTCGTCAGCCCCTACCAGCCCAGCGGTGACCAGCCGGCGGCCATCGCCGAGCTCGACCGGCGCATCCGCGCCGGCGAGAAGGACGTCGTCCTGCTCGGCGCCACCGGCACCGGCAAGTCGGCGACCACCGCCTGGATGATCGAGAAGCTCCAGCGTCCCACCCTGGTGATGGCGCCGAACAAGACACTGGCCGCCCAGCTGGCGAACGAGTTCCGCGAGCTCCTGCCGAACAACGCGGTCGAGTACTTCGTCTCGTACTACGACTACTACCAGCCCGAGGCGTACGTCCCGCAGTCGGACACCTACATCGAGAAGGACTCCTCCATCAACGAGGAGGTCGAGCGGCTGCGCCACTCCGCCACCAACTCGCTGCTCACCCGGCGCGACGTCGTCGTGGTCGCCTCCGTCTCCTGCATCTACGGCCTCGGCACCCCGCAGGAGTACGTCGACCGGATGGTCTCCCTCAAGGTCGGCGACGAGATCGACCGCGACCAGCTGCTGCGCCGCTTCGTCGACATCCAGTACACCCGCAACGACCTCGCCTTCACCCGTGGCACCTTCCGCGTCCGCGGCGACACCATCGAGATCTTCCCGGTCTACGAGGAGCTCGCCGTCCGCATCGAGATGTTCGGCGACGAGATCGAGGCGCTCTCCACCCTGCACCCGCTCACCGGCGAGGTCATCAGCGACGACGAGCAGCTGTACGTCTTCCCCGCCAGCCACTACGTCGCCGGACCCGAGCGCATGGAGCGCGCCGTCAACGACATCGAGCGCGAGCTCGACCAGCGCCTCAAGGAGCTGGAGAAGCAGGGCAAGATGCTGGAGGCCCAGCGGCTGCGCATGCGGACCACGTACGACATCGAGATGATGCGGCAGATCGGCTCCTGCTCCGGCATCGAGAACTACTCGATGCACTTCGACGGCCGCGAGCCCGGCTCCCCGCCCAACACCCTCCTCGACTACTTCCCCGAGGACTTCCTGCTCGTCATCGACGAGTCGCACGTGACCGTGCCGCAGATCGGCGCCATGTACGAGGGCGACGCCTCCCGCAAGCGCACCCTCGTCGACCACGGCTTCCGCCTGCCCTCCGCACTCGACAACCGCCCGCTGAAGTGGGAGGAGTTCCAGGAGCGCATCGGCCAGACCGTCTACCTCTCCGCCACCCCCGGCACCTACGAGCTGTCCCGCTCCGACGGCTTCGTCGAGCAGATCATCCGCCCGACCGGACTCGTCGACCCGGAGGTCGTCGTCAAGCCGACCGAGGGCCAGATCGACGACCTGGTGCACGAGATCCGGTTGCGCACCGAGCGCGACGAGCGGGTCCTGGTCACCACCCTCACCAAGAAGATGGCCGAGGACCTCACCGACTACTTCCTGGAGCTCGGCATCCAGGTCCGCTATCTGCACAGCGACGTCGACACCCTGCGCCGGATCGAGCTGCTGCGCGAGCTGCGCGCCGGCGAGTACGACGTCCTGGTCGGCATCAACCTGCTCCGCGAGGGCCTCGACCTGCCCGAGGTCTCCCTGGTCGCCATCCTCGACGCCGACAAGCAGGGCTTCCTGCGCTCCGGCACCTCGCTCATCCAGACCATCGGCCGCGCCGCCCGAAACGTCTCCGGCCAGGTCCACATGTACGCGGACACCGTCACCCCGGCGATGGCCCAGGCCATCGACGAGACCAACCGCCGCCGCGAGAAGCAGGTCGCCTACAACAAGGCGCACGGGATCGACCCGCAGCCGCTGCGCAAGAAGATCAACGACATCGTCGCCACCATCGCGCGCGAGGAGATCGACACCGAGCAGCTCCTCGGCACCGGCTACCGCAGCGCGAAGGACGGCAAGGGCGCCAAGGCCCCGGTGCCCTCGCTGGCCGCCCACGCACCCAAGGGCAGGGGCGCGAAGGCCGGATCCACCGTCGAGCTCGGCGACCGTCCGGCGACCGAACTGGCCGGGATCATCGAGGAGATGACCGACCGCATGAAGGCGGCCGCCGCCGAGCTGCAGTTCGAGGTCGCCGCCCGGCTGCGGGACGAGGTGGCGGAGCTGAAGAAGGAGCTGCGCCAGATGAAGGAGGCGGGCCTGGCCTGACGGCTGCCGCCGGCGGCCCCGGTGCGGCGGCCCGGTGTGCCGGTCC
Source organism: Streptomyces sp. NPDC126499 (assembly GCF_040302485.1). Lineage (NCBI taxonomy): Bacteria > Bacillati > Actinomycetota > Actinomycetes > Kitasatosporales > Streptomycetaceae > Streptomyces > Streptomyces sp. NPDC126499. The sequence continues at coordinate 58,594 of NZ_JBEOUO010000013.1, forward strand.
GGCGCGGCCCGGTCTGCCGGTCCGGCGTGGCCCGGTGTGTTGCAAGACCGACACAAAACCGGGCCGCTCCGGGCACGTTGTCAGTGCCCCTGCGTAGGGTGCTGATCACACCGATGAGAGGGGCAGCGCGTGACGGTCAACATGACCAAGGGACAGGCCATCAACCTGGAGAAGAAGGACGGGGGAAGCCTGACCTCCGTGCGGATGGGCCTCGGCTGGAAGGCGGCGCCCCGCCGCGGCCTGTTCGGCTCGCGCACCCGTGAGGTGGACCTCGACGCCTCCGCCGTCCTCTTCGCCGACAAGCAGCCCGTGGACGTGGTCTTCTTCCGCCACCTGGTCAGCGACGACGGTTCCGTCCGCCACACCGGCGACAACCTGGTCGGCGGCGCCGGCCAGGGCGGCGACGACGAGTCGATCCTCGTCGACCTCCAGCGGGTCCCGGTCCACATCGACCAGATCGTCTTCACGGTGAACTCCTTCACCGGCCAGACCTTCCAGGAGGTGCAGAACGCGTTCTGCCGCCTCGTGGACGAGACCAACGGCCAGGAGCTCGCCCGCTACACCCTCGACGGCGGCGGCCAGTACACGGCGCAGATCATGGCGAAGGTGCACCGGGCAGGCTCCGGCTGGCAGATGACGGCCCTGGGCAACCCGGCCAACGGCCGCACCTTCCAGGACCTGATGCCCTCGATCTTCCCGGTGCTGTAAGCCCATCCCGGTTCATCGTCACGGAGAGACGGAAAGCCCATGACCGCCGAGCTGGTCCGGGGGCAGAACCACCCCCTGCCCCACACCCGCCTGGAGATCCGGGTCTCGGCCGGTCATCCGGTCGTCGCCGCGGCCACCCTCGGCGACGACCAGGGCCGCGTCCCCGGCGCCGAGGCCGTCGCCCACCCGGGTGCCGCCGCGCTGCCCGGGGTCGAGGTGCCCCGGCAGGCCGCCGTCCGGCACCGGCTCGCGGTCGACCTGGAGGCGGTACGGGACACGGTCCACCGGGTCTTCGTCCTCCTCGCCCTGCCCGTCGGCGCGGACGGCCCGGTCCGGTTCGGCGCCAGCGCCGCCCCCGTCGTCACGGTCACGGCGCCGGACGGCACGGGCATCGCCGACTACACGATCACCGGACTCGACCGTGAGTCCGCCGTCGTGGCCCTGGAGCTCTACCGCCGTCAGGGCGCCTGGAAGGTCCGGGCCGTGGGGCAGGGGTACGAGGGCGGGCTCGCCGCCCTCCTCGCCGACCAGGGCCTGACCCGCCCGGCGGAACTCGCGGGCACCATCCTGGAGGCCGTCGCCCAGGGGCTGTCCCGCTCGGTCGCCGCCCCGCCCCCGCGCGTCCCGGACGCCGACCGGATCCGGCAGCCCGCCCCCGCCGCGGGCGGCGGGCCCGTCGACTACACCCACCCGAGCCGCCGCCCCGCGGCCCCCGAGGCGGCCCCGCCGCCGCCCCGGGACCCGGCGCCCGCCACGGCCCCGGCCCCCGTCGCGGGCGACGCGAGCGGCTGGTCGATGGACGAGCGGCTCTACAACCAGGTGTGGGGCATGTTCGAGGACCTGGCCCGCACGACGGCCGCGTACCGCAGCGCCTGCCAGTTCGCCGAGTCCCGCCTCGACCAGGAGCTCGACCGGGTCCTGTCGGATCCCCGGAGCAGGATCGGCGGCGCGGGGGACGCCGCCCGGGCCGCGGCCAAGGCCCGGCACGACGAGCTCACCGCCCGCGCCCAGGAGGCGCTGGACCGCGACCTCGCGCAGCTCACCGCCGAGTCCGAGGTGGTCGAGCCCGCCCTGCCCGCCGCCTACGCCCGCTGGGACAGCCCGGTGTGGCAGGGCTACCGGGTCCCCATGGAGGCGCCGATGGCGGTCCGTCTGGGCGACCTCCACCTCCCGGAGCGGACGGGGCTGCGCATCCCCTTCCTGGCCCGGCTGCCGCTGGCCAGGGGGCTCTGGGTGGACAGCGGGCGCGGCCACTCCGAGGCGGCCGCGCTGCTCGACGGGGCCGAGCTGCGCCGGCTGGCCCTGGACGCGGCCGTCGCGCACGCGGTGCGGCTGCTCGCCGTGCACCCGGTGGACCGCTTCCGGGTGCAGATCATCGACGCGGCGGGTGCGGGCGCGACGGCCTTCGCGCCGCTGGTGGAGTCGGGCGTGCTCCAGGCCCCGCCGGCGGCGGGCGCGGCCGGCGTGTCGGCCGTCCTGAACGGGCTCACCGAGCGGGTCGACCTGTTGCAGATGGCGCTCGGGGGCGGTGCGTCCGACGATCTGCCGCCGGGGCTGGACACGGCCCAGCAGCTGCTGATCGTGCACGACTTCCCGCACGGCTTCGACGACCGCGCGGTCACCCAGCTGCGCTACCTCGCCGACGAGGGACCGGCCGTCGGCACCCATCTGCTGATGGTCGCCGACCGGGCGGACGCGGCGGCGTACGGGCCGGTCCTCGATCCGCTGTGGCGTTCGCTGACGCGGCTCACCCCTGTGGCGGACGACCACCTGGCCGATCCGTGGGTCGGCCACGCGTGGACGTACGAGCCGCCGGTCTTCCCGGCGGGGAGCGGGGTGCTGCGGCAGGTCCTCGCACAGGTGGCCGACGCGCGGCGGCAATGGGGACAGGACCGGCTCTGACCTGCTGTTTTGGGCGTGCTTTACCCTTCCCTTTACCTTTCCTTGGTTCTTCGGGTAATGTTCTCGGCACGGAGGGGAGTACTCCCCATGCGCGGCGCACCCGTCAATACGGACAGGTCGGACACCTGATCCCGGGGCGTCGGCCCGGCCGTCCCCCGGGTGGAAGAGACCTCCGGCAACGACAAGGCTGTTCCACAGCCGTACGACGCCGGAGGCGCAGTGGACGTTTCGACAACTCTGTGGGTGCTGACCATTCTCGGTCTGAGCGCCCTGATCGCCATCGACTTCTTCATCGGGCGCAAGCCCCATGACGTGTCGGTGAAGGAAGCCGGAATCTGGACGGTCGTCTGGATCGTCCTGGCCGTGCTGTTCGGCCTCGGCCTGCTGGTGTTCGGCAACACGCAGGCCTCCGGAGAGTTCTTCGCCGGCTTCATCACCGAGAAGTCGCTCAGTGTGGACAACCTCTTCGTCTTCGTCCTGATCATGGCGAAGTTCTCGGTGCCGTCCCACCTCCAGCAGCGCGTGCTGCTCATCGGTGTGCTGATCGCCCTGGTGCTCCGCGCGATCTTCATCGCGGCGGGCGCGGCGATCATCGCCAGCTTCTCCTGGGTCTTCTACCTGTTCGGCGCGTTCCTGATCTACACCGCCTGGAAGCTCATCCAGGAGGCGCGCTCCGGCGAGGAGGAAGAGGAGTTCGAGGAGAACCGTCTCCTGAAGTCCATCGAGAAGAAGTTCGGCGTCGCCGACCGCTACCACGGCACGAAGCTCTTCATCCGTAACAACGGCAAGCGGGTGCTGACCCCGCTGATGGTCGTCATGCTGGCGATCGGCACCACCGACGTGCTGTTCGCCCTCGACTCCATCCCGGCGATCTTCGGCCTCACCCAGGACCCGTACATCGTCTTCACCGCCAACGCCTTCGCCCTGATGGGTCTGCGGCAGCTGTACTTCCTGATCGGCGGCCTGCTCAAGAAGCTGGTCCACCTGAGCTACGGCCTGTCGGTGATCCTCGGCTTCATCGGCGTGAAGCTGGTCCTGCACGCCCTGCACGAGTCCGGGGTGCACGTCCCCGAGATCTCCATCCCGTTCTCCCTCACGGTCATCTGCGGCGTCCTGATCATCACCACGATCACCAGCCTGATCGCGTCGAAGAAGCAGGCGGAGCGCGAGGCGGCCGAGAAGGCGGCGGAGGCGGACCGCGAGGGCGTCGAGGCCTGAGGGTCCCCGCCGGGCGACCGGCGCCGCTGACCGCGACAACAGAAGAGACCGCTGCGAAGACCAGGCGGCGGATCCTCAGGGCGAGCTCCATGCGACGCCGTGAGGGTCCGCCGCCTCGGCGTTCGGCGGGACGTCGGACTCCGTTCGTGCGTGAGGTGCACTTCAGGCCAATCGGCAAGCCAACCCTTGACGGTCGATTGACCATCTCTTTACCTTCGATGCCGATGGATGATCATCACAAAACCATCTCTTGACGAACGTGCGTCCCGTCTCTTCGATCTCAGGAGGTTTCACCATGGATCAGCTCATCAAGCGCATGACGGAGGAGTCCGTGTGGCGCAAGTGGGTCGCCGCCAACTCCGCCCAGTCCGCGAAGGACGGGTGCATCAGCGCCACTCCCAAGAGCGGGTGCATCAGCGCCGCCCCCAAGAGCGGCTGCATCTCCTGACCCTCTGATGCCCCACGCTGCCGGCGCGGCCGTCGCCGCGCCGGCGGCTCCGGCTCGCCCCGCCCGCCGTCGACCCGCCCCGGAGAGCTGCCGTGAAGCGCCTGCCGAGTGCCGATGTCCTGGACAAGGTGCGCGACATCCCGATCTACCGTGCCTCCGTCGAGCGCGGTCACTTCCCGATCCTGGAGAAGCCGGAGATAGCCCGGGGCTTCCCCGACAACTGGATGACTCCCGAGCTGGCCCGCGCACTGGAGGCGGGAGAAGCCGAGTTCGTTCTCTCCACCGGTACCAACCACGCCCGCATGCAGCTCATCCGGCCGCCCTACTTCCTGCTCCGCTCGTACTACCGCCTGTGGAGCGAGCACCCCGATCTCGGCGCCTCGTGGCACGCCGGCGCCCGGCGGGTCTCACTGACCACCGTCCTCGCCACCGAGCACGTGGCCCGCGTGAACGCCCGCAAGCCCGGCACCACCCCCGGCGAACGCTGGCTCGACGACCGCACGCTGTATCTCAACCGCCGCCTCGACCCGGCCGACTGGGACCGCGACGAGGTCGAGCGCATGCTCGCCGAGATCCGTGAGGTCGCCGCCGCCCACCCCGACGGCGCCTATCTGCTGGACTGTTCCGGTTACCACTTGGCGCACCTGGTCCGCAAAGTCTCCGCCTGGGACCTGTGGGACGGCTTTCCCCGCCCGGCCGGCATCGTCCACGCCTACGAGTACACGCCGTCGAACGTCCGCGCCCACCTGCGCGCCCACTTCGACTGCCCGGTGGTCGACCTCTTCGGCAGCACCGAACTCGGCTACCTCTTCTACAGCGACGCCGAAGGCCGCTACCGGCCCTACCTGCAGGACATGAGCGTCGAGCTGATCCCGGTGGAACCGGGCAGCGGCATCCACAGCCTCATCGTCACCAGCGTCCGCAACCCCTACATGCCGCTGGTCCGCTACCGGTCCGGTGACTGCGTCCGCACGCGGGACGGCAGCGCCGACCCGGAGGAGATCGTCTCCTTCTGCGGGCGGGAGAAGGAACTGCTGCGCACCCGCGAAGGACCCGTGTCGCAGGCCGACCTGGACGCCCGTATCACCGGGGTCTCCCGCCGTGTCTTCCTGCACCGGCTGCACCTGGCCGACGAAGGCGGGTGCCGCCTGTCGTACACGACCTTCGACGACGCGCCGCTCACGGCCGACGAGACGGCCGAGCTGGCCGCGTCCGTCGGCGCCCTGACCGGAGCGGTCTGCCAGGTGGAGCACCGCACCTCCCTGCCCATCGGGCGCTCCGGAAAGTACGCCTGGCTGAGCATGCCCGACCCGTCCTGACCCCGCGCGCCGCGCGTCCTGACCCCACGCGCCCGACGACGACCCGAAGGAGCCCCATGCCCCCGTCCGCCGCCCCTGCCCCCTCGGACCGCGTCGCCGAGCGGGCGCCCACCGCCGAGGAGCTGCTCGGCCCGGCGCTGCACGAGGAGGTGGTGCGGCACTTCACGGCGAAGCCGGACGCCCCCTCCGCGGCCGTCGTGCGCCACCAGGTCCGCGAGTGCCTGCGCTACCTCTACCTCGTCTCCCGCCACCCCGACCGGCTCGGCGGCCTCTTCCTGCCCGTCGAGCAGGACATCGACGAGATATGGCACTACCTCATCCTGCAGACGCGCGAGTACCGCGAACTGTGCGAACAGCGGCTGCCCGGCGGCCACTTCATCCACCACCGGAGCATCTCCTACGACGCCTACCAGGAAGCACCCGGACGGGAGGCAGCCGCCGAGGAGGCCCTGCGCTGGCTCCCTCTCTACACGGCCGCGTTCGGCCCGTTCGACGCCGACGCCCTGCCGCACTGGACGATCGTGCGGTTCCTGCACGACGAACTGCGCATGTCGCTGGAGGAGATAGCCGGCCCGGCCGGTGAGGCGCCCACGCCCGACGGTCCGGCGGCCCGCGTGCGGGATCACGTGTGACCCGGACGGCCCCCTCGGCCACGGCGGCGGGATTCTCCCCGGAACAGCGCCGTGCCCTGACGGTGCTCGGCGTCTCGCAGACGCTCGGCGGCGCGGGCATGGCCGCCGGCATCACGGTCGGCGCGCTGCTCGCCCAGGACCTGCTCGGCTCGACCAGCCTGGCCGGACTGCCGGCCGCGCTGTACACCATCGGCGCGGCCCTCGGAGCGGCGGTCCTCGGACGCGTCAGCCAGCGCTTCGGACGCCGCGCGGGACTGGCGCTCGGCAATGGGATCGCCGCACTGGGCAGCGCGGGCGTGGTCGCGGGGGCCGCGGCGCGCTGGCCCGTCCTGCTCCTGGCCGCCCTCTTCGTGTACGGGGCGGGTACGGTCACCGGGCTCCTGGCGCGCTACGCGGGCGCCGACCTCGCCCCGCCCGAGCGACGCGGCCGGGCCGCCGGAACCGTCCTGTTCGCCATGACCCTGGGCGCGGTCGTGGGGCCGAACCTGACCGGGCCCACCGGCGCCCTCGCCGGCACCCTGGGGCTGCCGGGCCTGACCGGCCCCTTCCTCCTGGCCGCCGTGGCGTACGTGGCCGCCGCGCTCGTCCTGGTGGTGTGGCTGCGCCCGGACCCACTGCGCCCGGACCCGCTGCCTCCGACCCCGCCCCAGGAACCCGGATCCGCCCGCGCCGGCGCGCGCGGTACCGGGCGTCCCGCCCCCGGTGTCGTCACCGGCGCCACCGTGATGATCACCGCGCAGCTCGTGATGATCGCCGTGATGACCATGACGCCCGTCCACATGGCCGCGCACGGCCACACCACGCAGGCGGTGGGGCTGGTCATCGCCCTGCACGTGGGCGCGATGTTCCTGCCGTCACCGCTGAGCGGCCTGCTCGCCGACCGGATCGGCGGCCGGCGGGTCGCCGCCGCGGCCGGAGCCGTCCTGCTGAGCGCGGGCCTGCTCGCGGGCCTCGCCCCGCCGTCCTCCACCCCGCTCCTGGCCTGCGCCCTGATCCTGCTCGGAGTCGGCTGGAACCTGGCACTGCTCGGCGGCACGGCCATGCTCACGGACGCCGCGCCCGCCGAGAACCGGGCCGCGACGCAGGGCCTCGCGGACGTGGGCATGTCCGTGGCGGGCGCGACCGGCGGCATGGCCTCGGGGCTGGTGATGGGCGGCAGCGGATACCCGGTCCTGGCGGCGGCCGCCGGAGCCCTCGCCCTCGCGGTCATCCCGGCGGTGGCGATGAGCGGCAGCCGCCGCCCCTCCTGACCGGCGGGGCGGCCGGGCGGGACGTACGCGGGGGGAGGACCCGGCCCCCGTCACCGCGGCCCTGCTCCCCGCCGTTCCCCGCCCCTCTCCGCCCGTGGTCCGTGATCCGTGGTCCGTGATCCGACAGAACAGGAGCCGCCCGATGGGCCGTCCGACGAGTTTCCCGATGAGCGCCAGGCCGGTGTCCGGCGGCCGTCCGCTCGCCGACCACCGGGCCGGCGACCGGGTCGACGCCGTGGTCGTCGGGGCCGGGCTCTCCGGCCTCTACCAGCTCCACCGGCTGCGGCAGCTCGGCCTGACCGCGGTGGTCTTCGAGGCCGGCGACGACATCGGCGGAACCTGGTACTGGAACCGCTACCCCGGAGCCCGCTGCGACATCGAGAGCACGTCGTACTCCTACTCCTTCTCCCCGGAACTCGACCAGGAGTGGGAGTGGAGCGAACGGTACGCCTCCCAGCCGGAGATCCTGCGGTACATCCACCACGTCGCCGACCGGTTCGACCTGCGCGAGGACGTCGTCCTGCGCACCCGCGTCACCCGCGCCGTGTACGACGGGGACGACCACCGCTGGCGGCTGTCCACGGACACCGGACGGTTGGTCACCGCCCGCTTCGTGATCCTGACGACAGGCTGCATGTCGGCCCCCAAGGACCCCGGCATAGCCGGCGCCGACAGCTTCGCGGGCGCCGTCCACCACACCGCGCGGTGGCCGCGCGAGGACGTCTCCTTCGCCGGGAAGCGCGTCGCCGTGATCGGCACCGGATGCTCAGGCGTCCAGGCCATCCCCGTCATCGCCGACGAGGCGGCCGCCCTGACCGTCTTCCAGCGGACCCCGGCCTACGTCCTGCCGGCCCGCAACCGCCCTCTGGGGACCGAGGAACGGGCGGCGCTCAAGGCCCGCTACCCGGAGTTCCGGCAGGCCCAGCGGCGCTCGCGGGGCGGGACCGTCTTCGCACCCCCGACCCGCTCGGCGCTGGAGGCGGACGAGGCGGAGCGCACCGCCGCCTACGAGGCCGCCTGGGAGGAGGGCTTCCTCAACGGGCTGCTGCGCACCTACACCGACATCCTCACGGACGAGAAGGCCAACGAGACGGTGGCGGAGTTCGTCCGGTCCAAGATCCGGTCGATCGTGACCGACCCGGCGACGGCGGAACTCCTCTCCCCTCGTACGTTCCCCTTCGCGACCAAGCGGCCCTGTCTGGGGACCGGCTACTACGAGACGTACAACCTCCCGCACGTCACGCTGGTGGACCTGCGCGCGACCCCGATCGAGCGGATCACTCCCCGGGGCATCAGGACCTCGGACGGGGAGCACGAGCTGGACGTGATCGTCCTCGCCACCGGCTTCGACGCCCTCACCGGCTCCCAGCTCGCCATCGACATCGTGGGCAAGGGAGGCGTGACGCTCCGGGAGCGGTGGGCCGACGGCCCCCGCAACCATCTCGGGCTCGTCTCGGCCGGCTTCCCCAACCTCTTCACCGTCCTCGGACCGCTCAGCCCCTCCGTGCTCACCAACATCACGGTGTCCCTGGAACAGCAGGTCGAGTGGATCACCGGCTGCATCGAGCACCTGCTCAGGAACGGCCTCACGGAGATCGACGCCACCCCGTCCGCCGAGGCGGACTGGGGCGCGCGCGTGGCGGAGCTCGCCGACCGCACGCTCTACCCGGCGGTGGACTCCTGGTACACCGGAGCGAACGTCCCGGGCAAACCCCGTGTGTTCCTCGCCTACGCGGGCGGGCTCGACCGGTACCGGGAGGAGTGCGACGCCGTGGCCCGCGACGGTTACACCGGATTCGTGCTCTCCTCCTCCGACGGCGGGCGGCCCCTCCCGGAACGTCACGTCGACCGGTAGCCGGCCGTTCCCCTCGCGGAGGGAGAACGGACTCAGACGGGCACCCCCTCCGGCTCCCGCTCCTGTGTGCGGTCCGGCAACGTCTCCGGCAGGAGCGCGAAGCAGCCCAGGCTCACCAGCGCCACCACCGTCAGATAGGCCGCCACGCCCCACGGCGGGCCGGAGCCGTCCTCCGAGAGCGCGGTCGCCACGATGGGCGTGAGCGCGCCGCCCAGCACTCCCGCCAGGTTGTAGCCGACCGCCGCGCCGGTGCAGCGCACCCGCGGCTCGTACAGCTCGGGCAGATACGCGGCGACCACCGCGAACATCGTGATGAAGGCCAGCAGCGAACCGAGGAAACCGAGGAACATCAGCAGCGGACGCGCGGTGTGCAGCAGCCCCACCATCGGGAACATCCACAGCGCCGAGGCCGCGCAGCCGGCCAGGCACAGCGTCCGGCGGCCGAAGCGGTCGGCGAGCATCGCCGCGAACGGCGTCAGCGCCCCCTTGATCGCCACCGCGGCCATCACACAGCTCAGCATCACCGTGCTGGACACACCGAGCCGCTCGGTCCCGTAGGCCAGCGCCCACGTGGAGACCGTGTAGAAGACGGCGTAGCCCACGGCCAGCGCTCCCGCCGTGAGCAGCACGAGCCGCCAGTGCCCGCGCACCACCTCGGCCAGCGGCGCGTTCGCCTGCCGCCCCTCGGCGGCCAGCCGCTCGAACTGCGGGGTCTCGGCGAGCGAGGAGCGCAGCGCGAGCCCGGCGGCGGCGAGCAGTCCCGCCGCCCAGAACGGCACCCGCCAGCCCCAGGACCGGAACTCCGCGTCGCTCAGCCCCGCGGTCAGCGCCAGCATCACCCCGTTGGCCAGCAGGAAGCCGACCGCCGGGCCGATCTGCGGGAAGCTCGCCCACAGCGCCCGCCGCCGCTCCGGCGCGTGCTCGGCGGTCAGCAGCACCGCCCCGCCCCACTCTCCGCCGAGGCCGAGGCCCTGGAGGAAGCGCAGGACGAGCAGCAGCACGGGCGCGGCGATGCCGAGCGTCTCGTACGTGGGGACACAGCCGACCGCGACCGTGGCGCACCCGGTGAGCAGCAGCGAACCGAACAGGACCGGGCGCCGCCCGTACCGGTCGCCGACGTGGCCGAAGACGATCGAGCCGAGCGGCCGGGACACGAAGCCGACGGCGAAGGTGCCGAAGGCGGCGAGGGTCCCGGCGGCGGGGGAGAAGGTCGGGAAGAAGAGCGGGCCGAGGACGAGCGCGGCGGCGGTCCCGTAGACGAAGAAGTCGAAGAACTCGATGGCGGTGCCGACGAGGGAGGCGGTGGCGATCCTCCCCATCGACGGAGGGTGACTGTGGTGCTGGTGCATGTCGCGCCAACTACCCGGCCGCCGTCCGGGTTACGGGGGCGTGCGGGGGCGCCCGGGGGTCACCAGCCGCGCTCGCGCCACTCCGCGAGGTGCGGACGCTCGTCACCGAGCGTGGTGTCCCTGCCGTGGCCCGGGTAGATCCAGGTCTCGTCCGGCAGCACGTCGAAGAGCTTGGTCTCGACGTCGTGGAGCAGGCTCGCGAAGGCCTCGGGGTCGTTGCGGGTGTTGCCCACGCCGCCGGGGAACAGGCAGTCGCCGGTGAAGACGTGCGGGTGGCCGTGGGGGTCGTCGTAGATCAGGACGATCGAGCCGGGGGTGTGCCCGACCAGGTGGCGGGCGGTGAGCTCGACCCGGCCGACCCGGATCGTGTCGCCGTCCTCCACCAGCTCGTCGGTCCCGACCGGGATGCCCTCGGCGTCGTACGCCCCCGCGTACGTGCGCGCGCCGGTGGCGGCGACCACCTCGGCCAGCGCCTGCCAGTGGTCGCCGTGCCGGTGGGTGGTGACGACGGACGCGATGCCGTCGTCACCGATCAGCGTGAGCAGCGTGTGGGCCTCGGCGGCCGCGTCGATCAGCAGCTGCTCGCCGGTCGCCCGGCAGCGCAGCAGATACGCGTTGTTGTCCATCGGGCCGACGGCGACCTTGGAGATCATCAGGTCGCTCAGCTCGTGCACGTCGGCGGGCCCGCCGACCTTCACCGCTCCGCTGTACGTCATGGCCTCAGACTATCGCCGGGCACCGACAACCGGGGTGCCGGGCGCGGTCACAGCGGCGGCAGCTCCGGGAGCCCGGCGCCGGACACCACGGTGAGGCGGGCGCCCTTGTCGCCGCGGCCGGCCAGCCAGCCGAGCAGCCCGGCCGCGGTGCCCTCCAGGACGACCGGCTCGCCCTCGGTGCCGCCGGTGCGCCAGCCCGGGTGGTCGCCGGCGTCCGCGAGGCGCAGGGTCACCGGCGGCACGTCCGGGCGGCCGGACCAGCGGTCGGCGAGGAAGTCGATCTCCCGGGCGGTGAACTCCTCCGGAAGGTCCTCCAGCTCGTAGCCGGCGTCCAGGTCCACGTGGTGCAGGGCCACCTCGACCCAGCGGCGGAAGGGCACCCGGGCGGCCCGGTCGGTGACGCCGTTGCGCAGTTCCACGGTCCGGTCCCAGTCGGCGGACTCGCGGCACACCTCCTCGAAGCGGTCGGCGGTGACCCGCAGGTCGGCGAGCTGCTCCTCGACCGGACGGCCGGCGTCCCGCCGGATGTCGGCGTCACGGCTCTCGGCGTCCTCGTACATCGGCAGGCCCCGGAGCACGTTCACGAGGGCGTCGGCGTTGCGGGCGAGGTGGGCCAGGACGTGGCCGCGGGTCCAGCCCGGCAGCCGTGACGGCTCGGCCAGTGCCGCGTTGTCCCAGGAGGAGACGGCTTCGATGAGCCGGTCGGTCGCCTCGCGCACGGAGGCGATGTCACGCACATGGTCGATCATGGCGCCGACCTTAGGGGGTACGGGGCCGGTCCGGCCAGGGCGGCGGGGCTCGTGACCAGGGCGGGAGCGCCGGGGAGGCCACTCGTTCGGGTGAAGCGGGCAGCGGCCGTCCGGAAATCGAATGTGCGTGCTATACGCTCGGAGGAAGCATCCGGCATCCTTGGTTGTTGGATGTTCAGGCACATCCGCTCTCTCAAGAAAGGTGCGGACCGGCGTGGCCGACCGTCTCATCGTCCGTGGCGCTCGCGAGCACAACCTCAAGAACGTCTCGCTCGATCTCCCCCGTGACTCCCTCATCGTCTTCACCGGGCTCTCCGGGTCGGGCAAGTCCTCCCTCGCGTTCGACACGATCTTCGCCGAGGGGCAGCGCCGGTACGTCGAGTCGCTCTCCTCCTACGCCCGTCAGTTCCTCGGCCAGATGGACAAGCCGGACGTCGACTTCATCGAAGGTCTGTCGCCCGCCGTCTCCATCGACCAGAAGTCGACCTCGCGCAACCCGCGCTCCACGGTCGGCACCATCACCGAGGTCTACGACTACCTCCGGCTGCTCTTCGCCCGCATCGGCAAGCCGCACTGTCCCGAGTGCCGCCGGCCGATCTCCCGTCAGTCGCCGCAGGCCATCGTCGACAGGGTCCTGGAGCTGCCCGAGGGCAGCCGCTTCCAGGTCCTCTCGCCGCTGGTGCGCGAGCGCAAGGGCGAGTTCGTCGACCTGTTCGCCGACCTCCAGACCAAGGGCTACAGCCGTGCCCGGGTCGACGGGCGGACGATCCAGCTCAGCGAGCCGCCGACCCTGAAGAAGCAGGAGAAGCACACCATCGAGGTGGTCGTCGACCGCCTCACCGTCAAGGACAGCGCCAAGCGACGGCTCACCGACTCCGTCGAGACCGCGCTCGGACTCTCCGGCGGCATGGTGGTGCTCGACTTCGTCGACCTCCCCGAGGACGACCCCGAGCGCGAGCGGATGTACTCGGAGCACCTCTACTGCCCGTACGACGACCTGTCCTTCGAGGAGCTGGAGCCGCGCTCCTTCTCCTTCAACTCGCCCTTCGGCGCCTGCCCCGACTGCACCGGCATCGGCACGCGCATGGAGGTCGACCCGGAGCTCGTCGTCCCCGACGAGGAGAAGTCCCTCGACGAGGGCGCCATCCACCCCTGGTCGCACGGCCACACCAAGGAGTACTTCGGCCGGCTCATCGGCGGTCTCTCCCAGGCTCTGGGCTTCCGCACCGACATCCCGTACGCCGGGCTGCCGCAGCGCGCCAAGAAGGCCCTGATGTACGGCCACAAGACCCAGGTCGAGGTCCGCTACCGCAACCGCTACGGCCGCGAGCGCGCCTACACCACCCCCGCCTTCGAGGGCGCCGTGTCCTTCGTGAAGCGGCGGCACAGCGAGGCCGAGAGCGACTCCAGCCGCGAGCGCTTCGAGGGCTACATGCGCGAGGTGCCCTGCCCCACCTGTGAGGGCACGCGCCTGAAGCCGATCGTGCTCGCGGTCACGGTGATGGACAAGTCCATCGCCGAGGTCTCCGCCATGTCGATCAGCGACTGCGCCGAGTTCCTCGGCCGGCTCACCCTCTCCGCCCGCGACAAGAAGATCGCCGAGCGGGTCCTCAAGGAGGTCAACGAGCGGCTGCGCTTCCTCGTCGACGTCGGCCTCGACTACCTCTCCCTCAACCGGGCCGCCGGCACCCTCTCCGGCGGCGAGGCCCAGCGCATCCGGCTCGCCACCCAGATCGGCTCCGGCCTGGTCGGCGTGCTCTACGTGCTCGACGAGCCGTCCATCGGCCTCCACCAGCGCGACAACCACCGGCTCATCGAGACGCTGGTGCGGCTGCGCGACATGGGCAACACCCTCATCGTCGTCGAGCACGACGAGGACACCATCAAGGTCGCCGACTGGGTCGTCGACATCGGCCCCGGCGCGGGCGAGCACGGCGGCAAGGTCGTCCACTCCGGGCCGCTGAAGGAGCTCCTCGCCAACTCGGAGTCGATGACCGGGCAGTATCTGTCCGGCCGCAAGGCCATCCCCACCCCGGAGATCCGGCGGCCCGTGGACCCCTCGCGCCGCCTCACCGTGCACGGCGCCCGCGAGAACAACCTGCGGGACATCGACGTCTCCTTCCCGCTGGGCGTCCTCACCGCCGTCACCGGCGTCTCCGGCTCCGGAAAGTCGACCCTGGTCAACGACATCCTCTACACCCACCTGGCGCGCGAGCTGAACGGCGCCAAGTCGGTGCCCGGACGCCACACCCGGGTGGACGGCGACGACCTCGTCGACAAGGTCGTGCACGTCGACCAGTCGCCCATCGGCCGCACCCCGCGGTCCAACCCGGCGACGTACACCGGCGTCTTCGACCACGTCCGCAAGCTGTTCGCGGAGACCATGGAGGCCAAGGTCCGGGGCTATCTGCCCGGCCGCTTCTCCTTCAACGTCAAGGGCGGCCGCTGCGAGAACTGCTCCGGCGACGGCACGATCAAGATCGAGATGAACTTCCTCCCGGACGTCTACGTCCCGTGCGAGGTCTGCCACGGCGCCCGGTACAACCGGGAGACCCTGGAGGTCCACTACAAGGGCAAGTCCATCGCCGAGGTCCTGGACATGCCGATCGAGGAGGCCCTGGACTTCTTCGAGGCCGTCCCGACCATCTCCCGCCATCTGCGCACCCTCACCGAGGTCGGCCTGGGCTACGTCCGCCTCGGCCAGTCCGCGCCGACCCTCTCCGGCGGCGAGGCCCAGCGCGTCAAGCTCGCCTCCGAGCTCCAGAAGCGCTCCACGGGCCGCACGGTCTACGTGCTGGACGAGCCGACCACGGGCCTCCACTTCGAGGACATCTCGAAGCTGATCAAGGTCCTGTCCGGCCTCGTCGACAAGGGCAACTCGGTGATCGTCATCGAGCACAACCTGGACGTCATCAAGACCGCCGACTGGGTCGTCGACATGGGTCCCGAGGGCGGCAGCGGCGGCGGCCTGGTCGTCGCCGAGGGCACGCCCGAGCAGGTGGCCTCGGTCCCGGCCAGCCACACCGGCAAGTTCCTCCGCGAGATCCTGGGCGACCGCGTCAGCGACGCCCCGGCGACCGTCCCGGCCGCGCGGAGCGCCAGGAAGGCACCGGCGAAGAAGGCGACCGCCGGCACGACGGCCGCCAAGGCCGCCGCCAAGAAGGCCGCGCCCGCCAAGAAGACCGCGGCCACGAAGACGACCGCCCGGGCCCGCAAGGCCTGACGGTCATCGATCGACCGGCCCCGAGGGGCGCCCCCGTGCGGGGGCGCCCCTCACCCGTCGCCCAGCTCGTGCGCGTACGGAGGCTCGGCACCCGCCCGCGTACAGGTCACCGCCGCCGCCCGCGCCGCGAAGGACAGGAGCTCCCGCCAGTCCGCCGGGCCCAGGGAGCCGAGCCGACGCCCGGCGAGCCCGTGCAGCAGCGCCGCGTTCACGGTGTCGCCCGCGCCGATCGTGTCCACCACCCCCACCGGCACGGCCGGGACGGACACCTCGTATCCGGGCGTGAAGACGCTCAGCCCCCCGGCGCCCCGGGTCAGGACCACCGCCGCCGGACCCCGCTCCAGCCACGCGGCCGGGGAGCCGCCCAGCCAGGCCGCGTCCTCCTCCGACAGCTTCAGCAGCGAGACGTACGGCAGCCAGCCCGCGAACCGCTGCCGGTACGCCACCGGGTCCGGGATCAGGCCCGGCCGGACGTTCGGGTCGAGCAGCGTGAAGACGCCCTCCCGCGAGGAACGCCGCAGCAGCGCCTCGTACGCGCTCGCCCCCGGCTCAAGGACGAGCGAACAGGTCCCGAAGGCCACCGCCCGCACCCCCTCCGGCAGCCGCTCCGGCAGCGCGAACAGCCGGTCCGCCGTGCCCTCCACATAGAAGCCGTAGCGCGCCGAGCCGTCCGCACCCACCGAGGCCACCGCCAGGGTCGTCGGCTCGGGCCCGCGCTGGACCGCGTCCGTCGACACGCCTGCCGCACGCAGCCCCTCGACCAGCGCCTCCCCGAACGCGTCGGTCGAGATCCGCGAGCAGAAGGCGACGTCGGCGCCCATCCGCCCCAGGGCCACCGCCGTGTTGTACGGGCCGCCGCCCGGCCGGGGCAGCAGCGGGGCGAGGGGGCCCGGCGCCCCCTCGGGGACCAGGTCGATCAGGGACTCACCGGCGACGACGATCACGCACCGGAACGTAACCCATGGGCCCTCGGTCACGACAGCGCGGCCACGACAACGTGTTCACGAGAGCTCGGTCACGTCGGCTCGGTCACGCCCGCCCGAAGGAGGCCCCCGCGCGGGCGCACCGGAGCCCGCCGGTATCGTCGAATCGTTCCCCCTCGTCCCGATCCTCCGTGGAGCGCTCATGTCCGGCCAGTCCACCCGCCGCACCGTGCTGAAAGGCGCCGCCCTCGCCGGGGCCGCCGGGCTGGGCGTCGCCGCCTGCTCCACCGAGTCCAAGCTGGGCCACGCCGAGAACCCGACCCCCACCGCCCCGGTCGCGCTCGGCGCGCCCGACGAGATCCCGGTCGGCGGCGCCAAGCTCTACCGCGAGCAGCGGCTCCTGGTGCACTGCCCGGCCCAGGGCCAGTACAAGGCGTTCAGCGCCCAGTGCACCCACGCCGGCTGCGTGCTCGACAAGATCGAGGACAACGAGGGCAACTGCCCCTGCCACGGCAGCCGCTTCGACGTCACCACCGGCAAGGCCCTCCAGGGCCCGGCGACCGTCCCGCTCCCCGAGGTCCCGGTCCGCGTCGAGAACGGCCGCCTGATCGCCGGCCCCACCGCCTGAGGCACCCGGCCCCACCGCCTGAGGCACCCGGCCCCACCGCCCGAGACGCGCTGGTACGGGGCCTACGCCCAGTCCCACTCGATCCCCAGGATCCCCGGTCGCACCCCCTGCTCCACCATGTGCACCGCGCGGTGCCGGCCGGACAGCGTCAGCTCCGCCCGGCCGCCGCGCGGCGCTCCCGTCGACGCCTGCGCGAAGCGCCGGCAGCGCACCGGCAGCGCCGCCTCGTCGAAGCGGACCTGGAGCACGTACTGCCCGCCCGCGAAGCTGAAGCCGCGCACGTACTCCCGGCCGGGACCGCCCGTACCGTCCTCGAAGCCGTACGAGAAGACGTAGGTGTCCCCGGCCCGCAGCCGGGTGTCGAAGAGCAGCTCGGCGACGAGCACCCCCGTCCCGGCGTGCCGCCGCACCCGGCCCGTGCGGCAGTTCTCCGTCGCCCGCACCTCCACCCGTTCCGGATCGCAGCCCGGATCGCCCCGGTGGATCGCCAGATAGCGGTCCACTCCGTCCCGGTGCGCCCGCACGACCTGCTGGGAGTCCCGCCCGAGCAGCTCGCGCCCCGCCCCGATCCGCACCCGCTCATGGTGTCCGACCGTGTGCAGCCCGCCGTCCGTCGGACACTCCAGCTCCGCGAGCAGCCGCTCCACGACCCCCGAGGCCTCGATGAGCGAGCGGTACGAGCGGGTCGCCGGGCGGTCGGCGTCGGCGCGGCCGGCGGAGTCCTCGGCGAGCAGCCGGATCAGCGAGTTCCCCGGCAGCTGGAGCACCTCCTCAAGGGCGCGCACCGCCTTCATCGACTCGGGCCGCTGCGGCCGGCGGGCACCCTGCTGCCAGTAGCTCAGCGACGTCACACCGACCTTCACGCCCCGGTGCGCCAGATGGTGCTGGACCCGCTGGAGCGGCAGACCGCGCACCGCGAGCGCCGTGCGCAGCGCGAGATGGAACGGGCCCGTGTGCAGCAGTTGCGCCAGATCGGCCTCGGTGTGGCCCACGAGGACTCCTCAGTGAACGTTCACGGTGGGGGAGGGGGGAGCGGGCGGCCGCCCCGGCGGCCGGGCAGGTGGACCGGGGACGGCCGTTCACATCCGGGTCACACCGTTCACAGCGCGCCGTCTCCCCGCATTGAAGCGTGTTGACCGGATCCGGACAACGCCCGATGCTCCAGACCAGCGTCCGGACGCGCTCCTCTCCTCCAACTCCCCACATCCCCCCATCGGGAGGAACGCGATGCGCAGAAGAAGGCCGGTGCTCACGGCACTCGCCGCGGCCGCCGCCACCCTGTTCCTCGTCCCCGCCGCGCCGGCGACCGCCGCGCCGACCGGCGAGGACGTGTCCACCCTGGCGTACAAGCGACTGAACATCACCATGCAGGCGCAGCAGAAGACCAACTGGTGCTGGGCGGCCGGCGGCAACACCATCGCCACCTGGTACGGCCGGAACTACAGCCAGAACCAGTTCTGCAACGCCGCCTTCAACCGGCAGCAGGGCTACGACTGCCCCAACTGGCAGGCCACCCTCGGCAACGTCCAGAACGGACTGCGCTGGACGGGCATCAGCCCCGGCTCGTACGTGGACGGCTGGCTGCGCTACTCGACCGTGCAGACCGAGATCAACGCCGACCGGCCCGTCGAGACCCGCATCCAGTGGTCGAGCGGCGGCGGACACATGCACGTCGTCTACGGCTATGACGACGCGGGCAGCTGGGTGTACTGGGGCGACCCGTGGCCGTCGAGCGATCGCTACAACTGGGCCTCGCACGCGTGGTACGTGAACAACGACTCGTTCTCCTGGACCCACTCGCTCTACCGGATCGGGGCGTGACGACGATGAGCGTACGGATATCCGCCCGCGCCCTCGCCACCGGCGCCGTGACCGGTCTGCTGACCGCCGCCGCCCTCGTGGCCCTCGGCAGCGTCCCGGCCGACGCGGCCGGTGCGCTGCCGACGCCGCCCCCGGCACCGACGCCCGAGCAGGCGGCCGCCGCGCCGCAGACCCTCGACACGGTCGCCCGCTTCTTCGCCCGGGACGGTGGCCCCGCCGCCCGTACGGCGGCCGAGCGGCCCCGTGTCGAGGGAGGGTCCGTGCCGGTGCGGATCCTCTCCCCGGACTTCGTCGCGGGGAAGGCGGGGGCGCCGGTGGCCCGCGTCGAGTTCCACGCCAGCAGGGCGGTCGCCGCCGACGGCCGGACCGCCTCGCTGTGGACCGTGCGCGGCCCGGACGGCGCCTGGCGGGTGGTGAACATCGCCACCGGCGACGACGAACTGCTCCACACCGAGCAGGGGCGGCGGGTGCTGCCCGGCGGAACGGTCTTCCGTGAGCCGCAGATCGACGCGTGGTACGTGCACAAGGGCGCGAAGGTGCTGCCGCTGGACGAGGACGCTGTGCGGGCCGTCGGCGCGCGGGGCACCACCCTGGCCGCCTACCGGGAGCGGGTCGCGCGGGCGTACGGCGACAAGCTGCCGGGCTCCGCGTACGCGCGGAAGGGCGCGGCCGGCGGTTACGCGGGCCCGGCCTCCGGTCCGCGCGTCGACGCGGCCGGCGGCCCCGCGGCCTCGGTTCCCGCACCGCGGGACGACGCCTCAGGTCCGGCCGTCACCGCCGCTTCCGCCACGGCGGGCGCCGGGGCCCTCCTCGCCCTCGCCCTGGGCGCGGCCGGGGCCGTACGGCGCCGCCGGGGCACCGGCTCCCGGGCGACGACGCCCTGACCGTCCGGACGCGCCGGGACCGGGCCGTAGGGGCGTGTCCCGCGGCCCGGTTCCCGCGCGGTCCGGGCGCGATCCCGGCCCGGTCCCGGCGCGATCCCGGCCCGGTTCCGTCTTCGTGGGCGACCCCCCGCGTCCGGGCTGAGTGTCGGTGGCCGCCAGTAGGGTGGGGACCATGGCCGACCCCTCCAGCTACCGCCCCAAGCCGGGACAGATCCCCGACTCGCCGGGGGTCTACAAATTCCGTGACGAGCACCGCCGGGTGATCTACGTCGGGAAGGCGAAGTCCCTGCGCCAGCGCCTGGCCAACTACTTCCAGCCGCTGGCGAGCCTCCACCCGCGCACGGCGACGATGGTGACCACCGCCGCCTCCGTGGAGTGGACGGTCGTGTCGACCGAGGTCGAGGCGCTGCAGCTGGAGTACTCCTGGATCAAGGAGTTCGACCCCCGGTTCAACGTCAAGTACCGGGATGACAAGAGCTACCCGTATCTCGCGGTCACGCTGAACGAGGAGTTCCCCCGCGTCCAGGTCATGCGCGGTCACAAGAAGAAGGGCGTGCGCTATTTCGGGCCGTACGCGCACGCGTGGGCGATCCGCGAGACCGTCGACCTGATGCTGCGGGTGTTCCCGGTCCGCACCTGCTCCGCCGGGGTGTTCCGCAACGCCGCCTCCGCCGGCCGCCCCTGCCTCCTCGGCTACATCGGCAAGTGCTCGGCGCCCTGCGTCGGCCGGGTCGAGCCCGAGGAGCACCGCGAACTGGCCGAGGAGTTCTGCGACTTCATGGCCGGCCGCACCGGCACGTACCTGCGCCGCCTGGAGAAGCAGATGATGCTCGCGGCCGAGGACATGGAGTACGAGAAGGCCGCCCGGCTGCGCGACGACATAGAGGCCCTGCGCAAGGCCATGGAGAAGAACGCGGTGGTCCTCGCCGACGCCACCGACGCCGACCTGATCGCCCTCGCCGAGGACGAGCTGGAGGCCGCCGTGCAGATCTTCCACGTCCGCGGCGGACGCGTCCGCGGTCAGCGCGGCTGGGTCACCGACAAGGTCGAGGCCGTCGACTCCGCCGGGCTCGTCGAGCACGCGCTCCAGCAGCTCTACGGCGAGGAGAGCGGCGACGCGGTCCCCAAGGAGGTCCTCGTCCCCGCCCTGCCCGAGGACACCACGGCGGTCACCCAGTGGCTCTCCGGCCGCCGGGGCTCCCAGGTCTCCCTGCGCATCCCGCAGCGCGGCGACAAGAAGGCCCTGATGGAGACCGTCGCGCGCAACGCGCAGCAGGCCCTCGTGCTGCACAAGACCAAGCGGGCCAGCGACCTGACCACCCGCTCCCGGGCCCTGGAGGAGATCGCCGAGGCCCTGGACCTGGACTCGGCGCCGCTGCGCATCGAGTGCTTCGACATCTCGCACCTCCAGGGCGAGGACGTCGTCGCGTCCATGGTCGTCTTCGAGGACGGCCTGCCCCGCAAGAGCGAGTACCGCCGCTTCCAGATCAAGGGCTTCGAGGGCCAGGACGACGTCCGGTCCATGCACGAGGTGATCAGCCGGCGCTTCCGGCGTTACCTCGCCGAGAAGGAGAAGACGGGCGAGTGGGTGGACGGGGACGGTGAGGTGCCGGCGGACACCGGCCCCGAGGGCCGGGACGAGGAGGGCAGGCCCAAGCGCTTCGCCTACCCGCCCCAGCTAGTCGTCGTCGACGGCGGACAGCCCCAGGTCGCCGCCGCCCGCCGCGCCCTGGACGAGCTCGGCATCGACGACATCGCCGTCTGCGGCCTCGCCAAGCGCCTGGAGGAGGTGTGGCTGCCCGGCGACGACGACCCGGTGGTGCTGCCCCGCTCCAGCGAGGGCCTCTACCTCCTCCAGCGGGTGCGTGACACGGCTCACGACTTCGCCATCCGTTACCAGCGGTCCAAGCGGAACAAGCGCATCCGTACGAGTCCCCTGGACGACGTCCCCGGCCTGGGCGCGACCCGCAAACAGGCGCTCATCAAGCATTTCGGCTCGGTCAAACGGCTCCGGCAGGCGACAATCGAGCAGATCTGCGAGGTACCCGGCATGGGCCGCAAGACCGCGGAGGCCGTGGCGGTGGCCCTCGCGCAGGCGGCCCCGGCCGCGCCCGCCGTGAACACGGCAACAGGAGAGATCATGGAAGACGACGGGGGCACGACGGCATGACCACGCACGAAGAGCACCAAGAGCACGGAGAGCGTGAAGAGCGCGACCCGCGCGCACCGCACCACGAGCACGAAGACGGAGCACCGGACATGGACACGGGCACCACCGAGCCCGCCGGCGACACCAACGCCGACGCGCCCATCCCCGAGCTGGTGATCATCTCCGGCATGTCCGGCGCCGGCCGGTCCACCGCGGCGAAGTGTCTGGAGGACCTCGGCTGGTTCGTCGTCGACAACCTGCCGCCCGCGCTCATCCCCACCATGGTGGAGCTCGGCGCCCGCTCCCAGGGCAACGTGGCCCGGATCGCCGTCGTCGTCGACGTCCGCGGCCGGCAGTTCTTCGACAACCTCAAGGACTCCCTCGCCGACCTCGACGCCAAGCAGGTCACCCGCCGGATCGTCTTCCTGGAGTCCTCCGACGAGGCCCTGGTCCGGCGCTTCGAATCGGTCCGCCGGCCCCACCCCCTGCAGGGCGACGGCCGCATCGTCGACGGCATCGCCGCCGAGCGCGACCTGCTGCGCGAACTGCGCGGCGACGCGGACCTGGTGATCGACACCTCCAGCCTCAACGTGCACGAGCTGCGCGCCAAGATGGACGCCCAGTTCGCCGGCGACGAGGAGCCCGAGCTCCGCGCCACCGTGATGTCCTTCGGCTTCAAGTACGGCCTGCCGGTCGACGCCGACCTCGTCGTCGACATGCGCTTCCTGCCGAACCCGCACTGGGTCCCGGAGCTGCGCCCCTTCACCGGCCTCAACGAAGAGGTCGCCGCCTACGTCTACAACCAGCCCGGTGCCAAGGAGTTCCTGGACCGCTACACCGAGCTGCTCCAGCTGATCGCCGCCGGCTACCGCCGCGAGGGCAAGCGGTACGTGACGATCGCCGTCGGCTGCACCGGCGGCAAGCACCGCTCCGTGGCCACCGCCGAGAAGCTGGCCGCCCGGCTCGCCTCGGAGGGCGTGGAGACCGTCGTCGTCCACCGGGACATGGGGCGCGAGTGAAGCCGTACCGCCGGCGCACGTCCACCCTCTCGGTGCGGCGTACGCTCCGCAGGCGCGGCGCCCAGCCCAAGGTCGTCGCGCTGGGCGGCGGCATGGGCCTGTCGGCCTCCCTCGCCGCCCTGCGCCGCATCACCGGCGACCTGACCGCCGTGGTCACCGTCGCCGACGACGGCGGCTCCAGCGGCCGGCTCCGCGAGGAGCTGGGCGTGCTGCCCCCGGGAGACCTCCGCAAGGCGCTCGCCGCGCTCTGCGGCGACGACGACTGGGGCCAGACCTGGGCCAGGGTGATCCAGCACCGCTTCCGGTCCAAGGGCGAGATGGGCGGCCACGCGGTCGGCAACCTGCTGATCGTCGCCCTGTGGGAGCAGCTGGGCGGCGACCCCGTCCAGGCCCTCGACCTGGTCGGCAAGCTGCTCGGCGCGCACGGCCGGGTGCTGCCCATGTCCGCCGTACCGCTGGAGCTCCAGGCCCTGGTCAAGGGGCACGACCCGGCGCGCCCGCAGGACGTGGACACCGTCCGCGGCCAGGCCACCGTGGCGCTCACCCCGGGCGAGGTGCAGTCCGTGCACCTGGTGCCGCACGACCCGCCGGCCGTGCCCGAGGCGGTCGCCGCCGTCCTCGACGCGGACTGGGTCGTGCTCGGTCCGGGCTCCTGGTTCTCCTCCGTCATCCCGCACCTGCTGGTGCCCGAGCTCCTCGACGCCCTGATGGAGACCAAGGCCCGCCGGGTGCTCTCGCTGAACCTCGCGCCGCAGCCCGGAGAAACCGAGGGCTTCTCCCCGCAGCGTCATTTGGAGGTTTTGGCACGACACGCCCCTAAACTCGCCCTGGACGTGGTGCTGGCCGACGAGGCCGCCGTGCCCGACGCGTCAGCGAGAGAACCCCTCGCCGAAGCCGCCAAGCGGCTCGGCGCCGCGGTCGAGCTGGCGCCGGTGGCCCGGCCCGACGGTGCTCCAAGGCACGATCCGGAGCTGTTGGCCGCCGCGTACGACCGTATTTTTCGGATGCATGGAAGGATCGGCCCATGGCGATGACGGCAGCGGTGAAGGACGAGATCTCCCGGCTCCCCGTCACCCGGACCTGCTGCAGGAAGGCCGAGGTCTCGTCGATCCTGCGGTTCGCGGGCGGGCTGCACCTGGTGAGCGGCCGGATCGTGATCGAGGCGGAGCTGGACACCGCGATGGCGGCGCGCCGGCTGAAGCGGGACATCCTGGAGATCTTCGGGCACAGCTCGGAGCTGATCGTGATGGCGCCCGGCGGCCTGCGCCGCGGCTCGCGCTTCGTCGTGCGCGTGGTCGCGGGCGGCGACCAGCTGGCCCGCCAGACGGGCCTGGTGGACGGCCGCGGCCGACCCATCCGCGGCCTCCCGCCGCAGGTGGTCTCCGGGGCCACCTGTGACGCCGAGGCGGCCTGGCGCGGCGCCTTCCTGGCGCACGGCTCGCTGACCGAGCCCGGCCGCTCCTCCTCCCTGGAGGTCACCTGCCCCGGCCCCGAGGCCGCGCTCGCCCTGGTCGGGGCCGCCCGCCGGCTCTCCATCGCCGCCAAGGCCCGCGAGGTCCGGGGCGTGGACCGGGTCGTCGTCCGCGACGGTGACGCCATCGGCGCCCTGCTGACCCGGCTCGGCGCGCACGAGTCGGTGCTGGCCTGGGAGGAGCGGCGGATGCGGCGCGAGGTCCGCGCCACCGCCAACCGCCTGGCCAACTTCGACGACGCCAACCTGCGCCGCTCGGCCCGGGCCGCGGTCGCCGCGGGCGCCCGGGTGCAGCGGGCCCTGGAGATCCTGGGCGAGGAGGTGCCCGAGCACCTCGCCGCCGCCGGCCGGCTGCGCATGGAGCACAAGCAGGCGTCCCTGGAGGAGCTGGGCGCCCTCGCCGACCCGCCGCTCACCAAGGACGCGGTGGCCGGCCGGATCCGCCGGCTCCTCGCCATGGCCGACAAGCGGGCCCAGGACCTGGGCATCCCCGGGACCGAGTCCAACCTGACGGAGGAGCTCGACGACAGCCTCGTCGGCTGACCGAAAGCCGCACCCCGGGGCCCTGTCCGAAAGCCGCGCCCCGGGCCCCGATCCCGTACAACTCACCGCTGCCGGTGCCTTTCTGAGGCATCGGCAGCAACTTTTCCGGCGCGCCGGACGCACCCTTGACGCGCCCGCGAACCCCCACGAGCCTGGCGTCCGTTCACTTTCGTGGCAGACAACAGCAAGGGGGGCTCATGAGACGCAGAGCGAGAGCGATCCTCGCCGCGGCTTCACTGCTGATCACCGCTCTGGCGGCGGCACCCGTCGCCGGAGCACAGCCCGACCCCACCGCCGGAGACCTCGAACACCTCTCCGTGTGGCACGCGAAGGTCACCAAGGAGCAGGTGCCGCTCCTCCTCGACGCCGGCACCGACGCCCACGAGCTCACCGAGCAGGTGCCCGCGAAGGGCACCGCCACCCTGGAGCTCCACCTCACCGGGAAGCAGGCCGGGCAGCTGCGCCGGCAGGGCGTCGAGCTCACCGAGCACACCCTGACCGACCGGGCCCGCAAGCGGGTCGCGAACGCCGGGGACGGCGTCTTCCGCCCGTACGGCGGTGAGAACGGGCTCAAGCAGGAGATCCTGGACACCGCCCGCGCCCACCCGGAGCTCACCAAGGCCGTCTCCATCGGCAGGACCGTCCGCGGCCAGGACATCCTCGCCCTGAAGCTCAGCAAGGGCGCCAGGAAGACCAAGGACGGCAGCAAGCCCGCCACGCTCTACCTCTCGAACCAGCACGCCCGCGAGTGGATCACCCCCGAGATGACCCGGCGGCTGCTCCACCACTACCTCGACGGCTACGGCAGGGACCCGCGGATCACGAGGATCGTCGACACCACCGAGCTGTGGTTCGTGCTCTCCGCCAACCCCGACGGCTACGACTTCACCCACGCCGACCCCGCGAACCGCCAGTGGCGCAAGAACCTGCGCGACAACGACGGCGACGGCCGCGTCCGGCCCGGCGACGGCGTCGACCTCAACCGCAACTTCGCCTACAAGTGGGGCTACGACGACGAGGGGTCCTCGCCCGACCCGGCCGACGAGACGTACCGCGGCCCCGGCCCCATGTCCGAGCCCGAGACCCGCGCCCTGGACGCCTTCCAGAAGCGCATCGGCTTCCAGTACGGCATCAACTACCACTCCGCCGCCCAGCTGATCCTGTACGGGGTGGGCTGGCAGGTCGCCACCGACACCCCCGACGACGTGGCCCTCAGGGCGCTGGCCGGCACCCCGCAGAAGCCCGCGGTCCCCGGCTACCGGCCGCAGGTCTCCTCCGAGCTCTACACCACCAACGGCGAGGCCGACGGACACGCCGCCAACGTCAACGGCATGCAGATGTTCACCCCGGAGATGTCCACCTGCGCCACCGCCTCCCGGGTCGACCCGGACGACGCCTGGGACCCCGCCGACTGCGCCTCCGTCTTCACCTTCCCCGACGACGAGAAGCTGATCCAGGCCGAGTTCGCGAAGAACGTCCCGTTCGCACTCGCCGTCGCCGAGTCCTCCGCCCACCCGGACCGGCCGGTCTCCCCGGTCGGCGCCCCGGCCCCCGACTTCACCCCGAACGCCTTCACCACTTCCTACGCGGCCCGGGGCGCCGCCCAGGAGGTGTCCGTCACCGCCCGCGCCTCGCTGCGCGGCAAGAACCTGAACTACCGGATCAACGGCGGCCGCACCCACCGCGCGGGGCTGGAGCCCTGGAAGGGCGGCGAGACCTACGGCGGTGAGGACAACCTCTACTTCGACGAGTACCGCGCCGGGGTCGAGGGCGCGCGGCCCGGCGACACGGTCGAGGTCTGGTACACCGCCCGCACCCGCGAGGGCCGGACGACCGCGTCCGCCCCGTTCACGTACACCGTGGCCGAGCGGCCCCGCGCCGACGTCCTCGTCCTCGCCGACGAGGGCGGCACCACCGCCGCACGCCACACCGGCGCCTATGTGAAGGCGCTCGCCGCGAACGGCCGCCGGGCCGCCGTCTGGGACGTCGCCACCCAGGGCGTCCCGCACGCCCTCGGCGTCCTCGGCCACTTCCGCACCGTCGTCTGGTACACCGGCGCCGAACAGCCCTCCGGCGCCACCCTGCTCGCCGTGCGCGCCTACCTCAACGAGGGCGGCAAGCTGGTCAACGCGGGCGAGAAGTCCGGCGGAGCCGTCCGGGTCGGCCGGGCCCAGTCCGACGACTTCGCCCAGTACTACCTCGGCGCCTACCGCCGGGCCGGCCTCCAGGGCCCGCCGTCCTTCGCCGGAACCGGCCGTCTCGGCGGCGCGGGCGGCGGCCT
Organism: Streptomyces sp. NPDC126499; assembly: GCF_040302485.1. Taxonomy (NCBI): domain Bacteria; kingdom Bacillati; phylum Actinomycetota; class Actinomycetes; order Kitasatosporales; family Streptomycetaceae; genus Streptomyces; species Streptomyces sp. NPDC126499. Next base: position 85,682 of record NZ_JBEOUO010000013.1, read on the forward strand.
CGGCGCGGCGGCGGACAACCCGCTCGACCACGCCGGCACCTTCACCGTCACCTCCGACACCCTCACCCCCGACCGCTTCCCGCACTTCGCGGGCAGCGCCGCCGCCGGTGACTACCCGGGCGTCCGCACTCCCTTCGAGCCCTACGAGGGGAGCCGCTTCGCCGCCCTGCGCCACACCGACGGCGCCTGGGCCCGGCTCGGCCGGACCGTGGACCTCACCGGCGTGGACGCCGCCGCCAAGCCGAAGCTGACCTTCCAGGTCAGCCATGACACCGAACCCGGCTACGACCACCTGATCGTCGAGGCCCGCACCATGGGCCAGGACGACTGGACCACCCTGCCCGACGCGAGCGGCGGCACCTCGGCCGAGCCGCCCGCCGACTGCGGCGAGGGCTACTTCGTACGACAGCACCCCTTCCTCGCCCACTACCTCACCGTCGGCCAGGACGGCTGCGCCGCCACCGGCACCACCGGCGCCTGGCACTCCTTCACCGGCCCCTCCAACGGCTGGCGGCAGGCGAGCGTCGACCTCGGCGGCTACGCCGGCCGGCAGGTCGAGCTGGCGATCTCGTACGTCTCCGATCCCGGCAGCGGCGGGACGGGCGCCTTCGTCGACGACCTCCGGCTCACGGCCGGGGCCGCGACCGACACCGAGGGGTTCGAGAACGGGACCGGCGCCTGGACCCCGTCCGGGCCGCCGGCCGGAAGTCCCGCGAACAGTACGCGCTGGACCGTCTCGGAGGCGCTCTTCCGCTCCCACGCGGCGGTCACCACCCGTGACACCGTCCTCCTCGGCTTCGGACTCGAGCACGTCCCGAATGCGACGGAACGGGCGGCTCTGCTCGGAAAGGCCCTGAGTTCGCTCCGACGCTGAATCCGCCGCTCAGGCGAGCACCGAAATCGCTCACTCTCCGTAATCGAAACCAAGGTCCACCGACCGCCCCTACCCGTTGGTAGGCAAGGACTGTCGGCCTTTTTCCAGTCCTTTCCGGGCGTGTACGGGTGCACTCGATGTCACGCCGAGCCATCCGGAGAGGTAGGGTCGTAAGCGGTCGGGGACATCCCAAATAGAGAAGCTCGCCGGGCGTCGAAACCCGGCGTACCTAACGAGGAGATCGGTTCGTGACGATCCGCGTAGGCATCAACGGCTTTGGCCGTATCGGTCGCAATTACTTCCGCGCGCTCCTTGAGCAGGGTGCCGACATCGAGGTCGTGGCCGTAAACGACCTGGGTGACACCGCGACCACGGCGCACCTGCTGAAGTACGACACCATCCTGGGCCGCCTCAAGGCCGAGGTGACCCACACCGCCGACACCATCACCGTCGACGGCCACACCATCAAGGTGCTGTCCGAGCGCAACCCCGCCGACATCCCCTGGGGCGAGCTCGGCGTCGACATCGTCATCGAGTCCACCGGCATCTTCACCAAGCGCGAGGACGCCGCCAAGCACCTCGCCGGCGGAGCCAAGAAGGTCCTCATCTCGGCTCCGGCCAAGGACGAGGACATCACCATCGTCATGGGCGTCAACCAGGACAAGTACGACCCGGCGCAGCACGACGTCATCTCCAACGCGTCCTGCACCACCAACTGCGTCGCGCCGATGGCCAAGGTCCTCGACGAGAACTTCGGCATCGTCCGCGGTCTGATGACCACGGTCCACGCCTACACCAACGACCAGCGCATCCTGGACTTCCCGCACAAGGACCTGCGCCGCGCCCGCGCCGCCGCGGAGAACATCATCCCGACCACGACGGGCGCCGCCAAGGCCACCGCCCTGGTCCTCCCGCAGCTCAAGGGCAAGCTCGACGGCATGGCCATGCGCGTGCCGGTCCCGACCGGCTCGGTCACCGACCTGGTCGTCGAGCTCTCCCGCGACGTCACCAAGGACGAGGTCAACGCCGCGTTCAAGAAGGCCGCGGACGGCGAGCTCAAGGGCATCCTGTTCTACACCGAGGACGAGATCGTCTCCTCCGACATCGTCAGCGACCCGGCTTCCTGCACCTTCGACTCGTCGCTGACGATGGTCCAGGAGGGCAACTCGGTCAAGGTCCTCGGCTGGTACGACAACGAGTGGGGTTACTCCAACCGTCTCGTCGACCTCACCGTCTTCGTCGGCGGCCAGCTCTAAGCTTCAGGGCGGGCTTTCGATGTGAAGCAGGGCTCGGGCAGTGCGATGACGCACTGCGCGAGCCCTGTGTCGTGTGCTCCATCGCGTGTACCAAGGAGTCAGGAACAGATGAAGACGATCGACGAGCTGCTCGCCGAGGGCGTATCCGGCAAGCGGGTGTTCGTCCGCGCCGACCTCAACGTGCCCCTCGACGGCACCACCATCACCGACGACGGCCGCATCCGCGCCGTCGTCCCCACCGTCAAGGCGCTCGCCGACGCCGGCGCCCGCGTCGTGGTCGCCTCGCACCTGGGCCGCCCCAAGGGCGCCCCGGACCCGGCGTTCTCGCTCGCCCCGGCCGCTCGGCGGCTGGGCGAACTGCTCGGCGCCGACGTGGCCTTCGCCACCGACACCGTCGGCGAGTCGGCCACGTCGACCGTCGCGGGCCTCGCCGACGGCCAGGTGGCCGTCATCGAGAACCTCCGCTTCAACGCCGGCGAGACCGCCAAGGACGACGCCGAGCGCGGCGCTTTCGCGGACAAGCTGGCCGCGCTCGCCGACGTCTACGTCGGCGACGGCTTCGGCGCGGTCCACCGCAAGCACGCCTCGGTCTTCGACCTTCCGGCCCGCCTCCCGCACGCCGCCGGCTACCTCATCGCCACCGAGGTCGGCGTCCTCAAGAAGCTCACCGAGGACGTCAAGCGGCCCTACGTCGTCGTCCTCGGCGGCGCCAAGGTCTCCGACAAGCTCGGCGTGATCGACCACCTCCTGGAGAAGGCCGACCGCATCCTCGTCGGCGGCGGCATGGCCTACACCTTCCTCAAGGCCCAGGGCCACGAGGTCGGCATCTCGCTCCTCCAGGAGGACCAGATCCCGGCCTGCCAGGGCTACCTCGAGCGCGCCAAGGAGCGCGGCGTGGAGTTCGTGCTCCCCGTCGACGTGCTCGTCTCGGCCGAGTTCCCGGACCTGAAGACCAAGGCCCCGGCCAACCCGACCACGGTCGCCGTGGACGCCATCCCGGCCACCGAGGAGGGCCTGGACATCGGCCCCGAGACCCGCAAGCTGTACGCCTCGAAGCTCGCCGACGCGGCCACCGTCTTCTGGAACGGCCCCATGGGCGTCTTCGAGCACCCCGACTACGCCGAGGGCACCAAGGCCGTCGCCCAGGCGCTCGTCGACTCCCCGGCCTTCACCGTGGTCGGCGGCGGCGACTCCGCCGCGGCCGTCCGCCAGCTGGGCTTCGACGAGAATGCGTTCGGCCACATCTCGACCGGCGGCGGCGCGTCCCTCGAATACCTCGAGGGCAAGACGCTTCCCGGCCTCGCCGCACTGGAGGACTGACCCCTTTATGAGCACCCGTACCCCGCTGATGGCGGGCAACTGGAAGATGAACCTCAACCACCTCGAGGCCATCGCCCACGTCCAGAAGCTCGCCTTCGCGCTGACCGACAAGGACTACGACGCCGTCGAGGTCGCCGTCCTCGTCCCCTTCACCGACCTGCGCTCCGTGCAGACCCTGGTCGACGGCGACAAGCTGAAGATCAAGTACGGCGCCCAGGACCTCTCGGCGCACGACTCCGGTGCCTACACCGGCGAGATCTCCGGCGCGATGCTGGCCAAGCTGAAGTGCGCCTACGTGACCGTCGGCCACTCCGAGCGCCGCCAGTACCACGCCGAGACCGACGAGGTCTGCAACGCCAAGGTGAAGGCCGCCTTCAAGCACGGCCTGACCCCGATCCTGTGCGTCGGCGAGGAGCTGGACGTCCGCGAGGCCGGCAACGCCGTCGCGCACACCCTCACCCAGGTCGAGGGCGGCCTCAAGGACGTCCCGGCCGAGCAGGCCGAGACGATCGTGATCGCCTACGAGCCGGTCTGGGCCATCGGCACCGGCAAGGTCTGCGGTGCCGAGGACGCCCAGGAGGTCTGCGCGGCCATCCGCGGCAAGCTCGCCGAGCTGTACTCGCAGGAGCTGGCCGACAAGGTCCGCATCCAGTACGGCGGCTCCGTCAAGGGCGGCAACGTCGCCGAGATCATGGCGCAGGCCGACATCGACGGCGCGCTGGTGGGCGGTGCCTCGCTGGACGCCGACGAGTTCGTCAAGATCATCCGCTTCCGCGACCAGTGATGATCGCGCGCTGACGTTGTAGAGCGGTGACGACGATCCGTCGTACCCTTGCGGGGGTCGGGCAGGTACCCTGTCCGACCCCCGTCCGTATAAGTCCGAGGAAGTTGGTCCAGCCGTGGTTATGGGGTTCTCGATCGCCCTGATCGTCTTCAGTGCGCTGCTGATGCTGCTCGTGCTGATGCACAAGGGGAAGGGCGGCGGCCTCTCCGACATGTTCGGTGGCGGCATGCAGTCGTCCGTCGGCGGCTCCTCGGTCGCCGAGCGCAACCTGGACCGCATCACCGTCGTGGTCGGTCTGCTGTGGTTCGCGTGCATTGTCGTACTTGGTCTTCTGGTGAAGTTGGACGGGTAACTCCAACCACTGGACGCGCGTTGGGCCTTACGTAGACTGGGGCATCTTCGAGCACCATCACGCAGGGAGTTACGACCGTGGCAAGTGGCAACGCGATCCGGGGAAGCCGGGTCGGAGCGGGGCCGATGGGCGAGGCCGAGCGAGGCGAGTCGGCACCGCGTCTCCGCATCTCCTTCTGGTGCTCGAACGGGCACGAGACCCAGCCGAGCTTCGCCAGCGACGCACAGGTCCCCGACACCTGGGACTGCCCGCGCTGTGGCTTCCCGGCCGGCCAGGACCGGGACAACCCGCCGGACCCGCCCCGCACCGAGCCGTACAAGACGCACCTCGCGTACGTACGGGAGCGGCGCAGCGACGCGGACGGCGAGGCGATCCTCGCCGAGGCGCTCGCCAAGCTCCGGGGCGAGATCTGACGTGACATGAAGGGCCCTGCCCGCGAACGGACATCGCGGGCAGGGCCCTTTGCGCCTCCTACCGCCGGTGGTCGTCGGCGATGTGCGCGGTGAGCGCCAGAGCCGCCGCGGCCCGCGGATAGGTCAGCTGCGCCACCCGCGCGTACAGGCAGTCGAGGATCAGCAGCACCGAATGCCGGGTGCCGAAACCGCCGTGCCGGAAACCGGTCGGGGCGGCGGTCGACGTCAGATGGGTTCCCGCCGCGCGGGCCACCGGCGAGCGCGGATCGGCCGTCACGGCGACGGTGGCCGCGCCCCGCTCGGCGGCCAGGCGCAGCGGCGCCAGCACCTCGCGGGTGGCCCCCGAATGGGACAGCGCCACGACCGTGTCCGCGGGCGTCAACAGGGCCGCCGAGGTCTCGGCCGCGTGCACCTCGGTCCAGGCGCGGGCCTCACAGCCGATGCCGAAGAGCCGGGCCTGCGTCTCCAGGGCCAGCACACCGGAGGCGCCGACGCCGTAGACGTCGATCCTGCGGGCCCGGGCGAGGGCGCGGGCGGCGCGCTCCAGGGCGTCGAGGTCCAGCTGCTCGGTCGTCGCGCGCAGCGCCTGGAGATCGGCGCGGGCCACGGCGGCGACGACCGTGTCGAGGGGGTCGTCGGGGCCGATCTCCGGCCCCAGCGGGCGCGGTTCCTCCCCCTCGGCGCTCTCCTGTCCCTCCTCGCGGGCGAGTTCGAGCAGCAGCCGCTGGTACGAGTCGAGCCCCAGAGCCCGGCAGAACCGGGTCACCGTCGCCTGCGAGGTGCCGGTCCTGCGGCCCAGCTCCGCCGCCGACACCCCGGCGACCCGCGCCGGGTCGGCGAGGACCCAGTCGGCGACCTTGCGCAAGGAGCCGGACATCCGGGGGAGTTCGGAGCGGATCAGGGCGGTGATCATGTCTTCGCTGACGGCCTTCCGGTCGGGGCGCGGGTCTTGTGGCCGGGTGAATCTATCAACCACCATGCGGACTGATGGACGAATCCGGGATTCAGCACAGCGCCCCTCACGTCGTGGGCGTCGACGCCGGCGGTACGCGCACCAGGGCCCGGCTCGCCGACGCGGCGACCGGCCGGACCGTGGGGGAGGGGGTCGGAGGACCCGGCAACGCGCTGAGCGTGCCGGAGGCGGCGCTCGTACGGCACCTGGCAGACGCCCTCCGTGGAGCGGGAGCACACCGGGTGCCGGTCCGGGCGGTCGTCGGCGGCTTCGCGGGCGGCGGCCCCGGCGGCGGGTGCGCGAGGGCGCTCGCGGCCCTGACCCGCGCGTTCACCGAGATCGGTGCCGAGGCGCCGGAGCGGATCGAGATCCGGGGAGACGCCGAGGTCGCCTTCGCGGCCGGTCCCGGCGCCCCCGCCGACGGGCTCGTCCTCATCGCCGGGACGGGGGCGACGGGAGCGCGGGTGCGGGGGCGGCGCATGGTGGCCGCCGCGGACGGTGACGGCTGGCTCCTCGGCGACGCGGGCAGCGGCTTCTGGCTGGGGCGGGAGGCGCTGCGGGCGGTGCTGCGGGCACTCGACGGGCGCGGCCCCGCCACGGCCCTCGCGGAGCCGGTCGGCGAGCTGTGCGGCGGCCTCGGAAAGGAACGTCTCGTCGGGTACGCGTACCGGGCGCACCCCGTGCGGCTCGCGGAGCTGAGCCCGCTGGTGGTGGCGGCCGCGGAGGCGGGGGACGGGGTTGCGGCGGGGCTTCTTGACGGCGCGGCGGACGAACTGGCCGGGACGGTACGGGCCTTGCGGCCGACGGCGGGGGAGCCGCTGGTGGTGACGGGCGGGTTGCTCGGGCCCGGAGGGCCCCTGCTGGGACGCCTTGCCGGGCGCGTCGCCGAGCTGGGGCTGCGGCCGAGTCCGGTGCGGGACGGGGTGGGAGGTGCGGTGGCGCTGGCCCGGTTGCCGGGATGACAGGTGTCGTGGCGGGCGGCGCGCTCGCGCTCTTGACGCACCGTCGGCGGACTGGTTCATTGAGCCGACTGCATCGTGAGTTCTGGGTTGATTCAACCGAAGGGTGGTCGTGATGGAGCACCACGGCGTAGGCGCCGCTCCGTTCGTCGAGCTGGCGCGGAGCGCCGTCGACCGGGTCGTCGACGGCAACAAGGACGGCGTCGCCCGCGCCGCGCGGCTTGTCGCCGACTGCGTCGCGGCCGACGGGGTCGTCCACGCGTTCGGGACCGGGCACTCGCAGGCCGCCGCGCTCGAAGTCGCCGGGCGGGCCGGGGGACTGGTGCCGACGAGCCGGATCGCGCTCGCCGACCTCGTCCTGCGCGGCGGAGAGGACCCGGCGATCCTGCGCGACCCGCTCCTGGAGCGCTCCCCCGGACTCGCCGACCGGCTCTACGCGCTGGCCACCCCGCGGCCCCAGGACCTGTTCGTGATCATCTCCAACTCGGGGGTCAACAACGCGGTCGTCGACTTCGCCCTCAAGGTGACCGGCGCCGGACACCCCCTGGTCGCCCTCACCTCCCTGGAGCACACCCACGCCGTGCCCGCCCTGCACCCGAGCGGCAAGCGGCTCGTCGACCTCGCCGACGCCGTCCTCGACAACGGCGCACCCGCCGGCGACGCCGTCCTGCCGCTGCCCGGCGGCGGCGCCCTGTGCGGGATCTCCACGCTCACCTCGTCCCTGCTCGTCCAGATGGTCGTCGCCGACGCGGTCGCCCTGCTGCTCGCCGACGGGATCGAGCCGCCCGTGTACGTCTCGGCCAACCTTCCCGGCGGCCACGAGCGCAACGCCCGGCTGGAAGCCCGCTACGCGGGCCGGCTGCACCGTGGCGGACACTGAACGCACGCCCGATCAATTAGGTTGGAGGGGCAGCGGGGCACCCACGCAGGACATGGAGCAGGACGAAGAAATGGGCGAGATGACCAACGCAGGCCGCACCAGGCTCAACCAGCTGCCCGAGTGGGCGGCCCTCGGCAAGCACCGCGAGCAGCTCGGTGACACCCACCTGCGCGAGCTGTTCGCCGCCGACCCCCGGCGCGGCACCGGGTACGCGCTGCGCGTCGGCGACCTGTATCTGGACTATTCCAAGCACCTGGTGACCGACGAGACCCTGCGGCTGCTCCGCGACCTGGCCGCCGCCACCGGTGTCGCCGAGCTGCGCGACGCCATGTTCCGCGGCGAGAAGATCAACAACACCGAGGACCGGGCCGTCCTGCACACCGCGCTGCGCGCCCCGCGCGACGCGGTGATCGAGGTCGACGGCGTCAACGTCGTCCCCGAGGTGCACGCCGTCCTCGACAAGATGGCCGCCTTCGCCGACAAGGTCCGCGCCGGCGAGTGGACCGGGCACACCGGAAAGCCCATCAGGAACATCGTCAACATCGGCATCGGCGGCTCCGACCTCGGTCCCGCCATGGCCTACGAGGTGCTGCGCGCCTACACGAAGCGGGATCTGACCTTCCGTTTCGTGTCCAACGTCGACGGCGCCGACCTCCACGAGGCCGTGCGCGACCTCGACGCCGCGGAGACCCTGTTCATCGTCGCGTCGAAGACCTTCACCACCATCGAGACCATCACCAACGCCACCTCCGCCCGCGACTGGCTCCTCACCGAGCTGCGGGCCGGTCAGGACGCCGTCGCCCGGCACTTCGTGGCCCTGTCGACCAATGCCGAGAAGGTCGAGGACTTCGGCATCGACACGGCGAACATGTTCGAGTTCTGGGACTGGGTCGGCGGCCGCTACTCGTACGACTCCGCCATCGGCCTGTCCCTGATGATCGCCATCGGACCCGAGCGCTTCCGCGAGATGCTCGACGGCTTCCACCTCGTCGACGAGCACTTCCGCACCGCCGCCCCGGAGGAGAACGCCCCACTGCTGCTCGGCCTGCTCGGCGTCTGGTACGGGGCCTTCTTCGACGCCCAGTCGCACGCCGTACTGCCGTACTCGCACTACCTGTCGAAGTTCACCGCCTACCTCCAGCAGCTCGACATGGAGTCCAACGGCAAGTCCGTGACCCGCGACGGGCAGCCCGTCGACTGGCAGACCGGGCCCGTGGTCTGGGGCACCCCCGGCACCAACGGCCAGCACGCCTACTACCAGTTGATCCACCAGGGCACCAAGGTCATCCCGGCCGACTTCATCGGCTTCGCCCGGCCCGTCGAGGACCTGCTGCCCGGCCTGGTCGCCCAGCACGACCTGCTGATGGCCAACTTCTTCGCCCAGACCCAGGCCCTCGCCTTCGGCAAGACGCCCGAGGAGGTACGGGCCGAGGGCGTGCCGGAGGAGCTCGTCCCGCACAAGACCTTCCACGGCAACCACCCGACGACGACGATCCTCGCCGACGCGCTGACGCCGTCCGTGCTCGGCCAGCTCGTCGCCCTCTACGAGCACAAGGTCTTCGTGCAGGGCGCCGTGTGGAACATCGACTCCTTCGACCAGTGGGGCGTCGAACTCGGCAAGGTGCTCGCCAAGAGGATCGAGCCGGTGCTCACCGAAGGCGAGGGCGGCGAACGGCTCGACTCCTCCACCGCCGGGCTCGTCTCCGCCTACCGCGCGCTGCGCGGCCGGAGCTGACCGACGTGACCGTACGGCTGCGCCCGCCGAGGAACGCCGTCGACCGGCGGGCCGTCGCCTGGTGGCGGGCGCAGCTGCTCGTGGCCAGCGCCGTGCCGGTGGCCGTCCTGGCCGTGCTCGGGGTCTTCCTGGAGCCGGCCAGGACCTGGCTGCTCGGCGCCGCCGGCGCGGTCGCGGTCCTCGCGCTCGTCTGCACCGCGGTCCTGCCCGGCTGGTGGTTCCGGGTGCACCGCTGGGAGGTCACCGAGGACGCCGTCTACGTCCGCACCGGAGCCTTCTGGCAGGAATGGCGGATCGCCCCCATGTCCCGGATCCAGACCGTCGACACCGTGCGCGGCCCCCTGGAACAGATGTTCCGACTGGCCACCGTCACCGTCACCACGGCCTCCTCCAAGGGCGCCCTCCGCATCGAAGGACTCGACGACGAACTCGCCGCCGGGCTCGCCGAACGGCTCACCTCCCTCACCCAGGACACCCCGGGAGACGCCACGTGAGCGAGGAGTGGCGGCGGCTCGCGCCCCGTACGCTGCTCGCCGGAGCCGTGGTGCTGTGCGGGATCGCCGGCGGCGCCGCGCTGCCCGCCACCCTGAGCCTCGCCGGATCCCGGCCGCTGTGGCAGGCCCTCGCCTGGGTGCTCGCCGGCGCCGTGCTGCTCGTCGGCGGCGGCAGCGCCGCCGACTGGATCCGGCTGCGCCGCACCCGCTACCGGATCGGCCCCGAGCGGGTCGACCTCCACACCGGACTCCTCGTCGTCAAACAGCGCTCCCTGGCCCGCGAACGCATCCGCAGCGTCGACCTCACCGCCAACCCCCTCGAACGGCTCCTCGGCCTCGTCAAGGTCAGGATCGGCACCGGCGAGCACAGCGGCGGCGAGTCCACCCTCGAACTGGACCTGGTCACCCGCGCCGAGGGCGAACGCCTCCGCCGCACCCTGCTGGAACGATCCGTCGCCGCGGACCCCGGCCACGACGGCGTCCTCGCCGCCCTCGACCCCCGCTGGATCCGCTACGCCCCCGTCTCCTTCGTCGCCCCGCTGCTCGGCGGCGCGGCCGCCGGGGCCGTCCTGCAGGTCAGCGACTGGTTCGGCGCCCAGGACGAGGTCCTGAACTGGATAGGGGACCGCTTCGAGGACGTCTCGCTCGCATGGATGATCGTCGACCTCGTGCTCCTCGCCACCGTCGCCGGCGTGATCGGCGCCCTCGGCCTGTGGGTCGAGATGTGGGCGAACTACCGCCTGGAACGGGAGCCCGGCGGCACCCTGAGGGTCCGCAGGGGCCTGCTCACCGCCCGCTCGGTCTCCCTGGAGGAACGCCGGCTGCGCGGCGTCGAGCTGGTCGAACCCCTCGGCGTACGGATGGTGCGCGCCGCCCGCGTCGACGCCGTCGCCACCGGCCTCGCCCAGCGCGACGACGACAAGCACGCCGACCTCAAGAACCTGCTGCCGCCCGCGCCCCGCGCCGTCGCCGACCGGGTCGCCGCCCAGGTGCTCCGCGAGGCCGAGCCGCCCACCGGCGCCCCGCTCGCCCCGCACCCGCCGGCCGCCCGCACCCGGCGGCTGCGCCGGGCGCTCGGGGCCGCGCTCGGCCCGGCCCTGCTCCTCGCCGTCCTCGGCGTCCTGCTCACTCCCGTGCTGCTGTACGTGGCCGCCGGGGTCGCCGTCGTCCTCGTCCCGCTCGCCGTCCTGCTCGCCCTCGACGCCTACCGCAACCTCGGACACGGCGTCAGCGGCGCCTACCTCGTGACCCGTTCCGGCACGGTCCGTCGCTCCACGGTCGCCCTCCAGCGCGCCGGAGTCATCGGCTGGACCGTCCGGCAGTCCTGGTTCCAGCGGCGCGCCGGGGTGCTCACGCTCAGCGCGACGACGGCCGCGGGGGAGGGCGCGTACCACGTGCACGACGCCGGCGAGAGCCAGGGCCTCGCCTTCGCCGACGCGGCCGTACCGGGGCTGCTCACGCCCTTCCTGGAGGACGCCGAGGACGCCGAGGCCCCGCTCACCGTGCGGTGAGCGGGGCCCAGGGGTGTCCTCAGACCGAGGGCTTCGGATACAGGCTCCGCGGCAGCTCGGACGCGGCCGCCGCGTCCAGCAGCCACAGGGTGCGCGAGCGGCCCCGGGCGCCCGCGGCGGGGGCCTGGACCTCGCCCGCGCCGGACAGGGCGACGGCCGCGGCCTTCGCCTTGTCCTCGCCGGCCGCGAGCAGCCAGACCTCCTGCGCGGCCCGGATCGCCGGCAGCGTCAGCGAGATCCGGGTCGGCGGCGGCTTCGGCGCGCCGTGCACGCCCACCACCGTCCGCTCGGTCTCGCGGACCGCCGCGAGCTCCGGGAACAGCGAGGCCACATGCGTGTCCGGGCCGACGCCCAGCATCAGCACGTCGAAGGCCGGCACCCCGCCTTGGTCGCCGGGACCGGCCGCCGCCGCGAGCTCCGCCGCGTAGGCCGCCGCGGCGGCGTCCACATCGGAGCCGTACGGGCCGTCGGAAGCCGGCATCGCGTGCACCCGCGCCGGGTCCAGCGGGACGCCGTCGAGCAGCGCCTCGCGGGCCTGGGTGACGTTGCGCTCCGGGTCGCCCTCGGGGAGGTACCGCTCGTCGCCCCACCACAGGTCGAGCCGCGACCAGTCGATCGCGTCCCGGGCGGGCGCCGAACCGAGCGCCGCGAGCAGCCCGTTGCCGTTGCGGCCGCCGGTGAGCACCACCGAGGCGGAGCCGCGGGCGGCCTGGGCGTCCACGATCTTCGTGATCAGCCGGGCCGCGGCGGCCTGGGCCATCAGCTCCTTGTCGCGGTGCACGACCAGCTGAGGAGTGCTCACTTGGCCGCCGCCTTCTTGGCCTGGGCCTTCTTCGCGGCGGGCTTGGCGGCCTGGGCGTCCTCCGGCGCCTCGGCCGGCACCGGGGCTATGGCCTCGGCCTCGGCCTCGGGCTCCGGGACGGGAGCGGTGGTCGCCGCCTCCTCGTCCAGACGCTCCAGGCCGAACTTCAGCGCCGAGGCGTAGGTGTCGTCCGGGTCGAGCCGGCGCAGCTCCTCCGCGATCAGCTCGGCCGTCTCACGGCGCTTGAGCGCCACGGCACGGTCCGGCTGGCCCTGGATGGACAGCGTGGCGAGCGAGCCGTCCGCCCGGTCGAGGACGATCGGACCGGTGCTGGTCTCCATCCGTACGGAGGTGAGACCCGGGCCGGTCGACTTCGAGCGCCGCACCGGGACCTTCAGCCGGTCCGCGAGCCACATCGCGAGCAGCTCGACGCTCGGGTTGAACTCCTCGCCCGCGACCTCGGCCGAGGTCACCTCGCAGGCGACCTGGTCGAGCGCGGCGGCCAGCATCGAACGCCACGGGGTGATCCGGGTCCACGACAGGTCGGTGTCGCCCGGGGTGTACGCGTCCGCGCGCGCCGCCAGCTCCAGGATGGGCTGCTCGGCGGCGTACGTGTCGGTCACCCGGCGCTGGGCGAGCGCGCCCAGCGGGTCCTTCGCCGGGTCGGTCGGCGCGTTCACCGGCCACCAGACGACGACGGGCGCGTCCGGCAGCAGCAGCGGCAGCACCACCGACTGGGCGTGGTCGACGACGTCGCCGTACAGCCGCAGCACGACCGTCTCGCCGGTGCTGGCGTCGGCGCCGAGGCGGACCTCGGCGTCGAGCCGTGCCTGGGCGCGGTCCCGCGGGGTCCGCGAGACCCGCTTGATGACGACGAGGGTCCGCGAGGGGTGCTCGCGGGACGCCTCGTTGGCCGCCTTCAGCGCGTCGTAGGCGTTCTCCTCGTCGGTGACGATGACGAGGGTGAGGACCATGCCGACGGCCGGGGTGCCGATGGCCCGCCGCCCGAGCACCAGCGCCTTGTTGATCTTGGAGGACGTGGTGTCCGTCAGGTCGGTCTTCATGGCCGGCGCCAGCTCCTGCCGTCTCGTGCGAGCATCTCGTCCGCCTCGACCGGGCCCCAGGTCCCGGCCTCGTACTGCGCGGGCTTGCCGTGCCGGTCCCAGAACTGCTCGATCGGGTCGAGGATCTTCCAGGACAGCTCGACCTCCTCCACCCGCGGGAAGAGGTTGGAGTCGCCGAGCAGGACGTCGAGGATGAGCCGCTCGTAGGCCTCCGGGCTGGACTCGGTGAAGGACTCGCCGTAGGCGAAGTCCATCGACACGTCCCGGATCTCCATCTGCGTGCCCGGCACCTTCGACCCGAACCGCACCGTGACGCCCTCGTCCGGCTGGACGCGGATCACGATGGCGTTGCGGCCGAGCTCCTCGGTCGCCGTGTGGTCGAAGGGGGAGTGCGGGGCGCGCTGGAAGACCACCGCGATCTCGGTGACCCGGCGGCCGAGCCGCTTGCCCGTCCGCAGGTAGAAGGGGACGCCCGCCCAGCGGCGGTTGTCGATCTCCAGCTTGACCGCCGCGTAGGTGTCGGTCTTCGACTGCGGGTCGATGCCCTCTTCCTGGAGGTAGCCGACGGCCTTCTCGCCGCCCTGCCACCCGGCGGTGTACTGCGCGCGCACCGTGTGCCGGCCCAGGTCCTCCGGCAGCTTCACCGCGCCGAGCACCTTGGTCTTCTCGGCCGCGAGCGCGTCGGCGTCGAAGGAGGCGGGCTCCTCCATCGCGGTCAGAGCGAGCAGCTGGAGCAGGTGGTTCTGGATGACGTCACGGGCGGCGCCGATGCCGTCGTAGTAGCCGGCGCGGCCGCCGATGCCGATGTCCTCAGCCATGGTGATCTGCACGTGGTCGACGTACGACCGGTTCCAGATCGGCTCGAAGAGGGTGTTGGCGAAGCGGAGCGCCAGGATGTTCTGGACGGTCTCCTTGCCGAGGTAGTGGTCGATCCGGAAGACCGCGTCCGGCGGGAAGACCTCGTGGACGACCTCGTTGAGCTCCTTGGCGGAGGCCAGGTCGTGCCCGAAGGGCTTCTCGATGACCGCACGGCGCCAGGAGCCGTTCTTCTGGTCGGCGAGCCCGTGCTTCTTCAGCTGCTGCACGACCAGCGGGAAGAACTTCGGCGGCACGGACAGGTAGAAGGCGAAGTTGCCGCCCGTGCCCTGCGCCTTGTCCAGCTCCTCGATGGTGGACTTCAGCTGCTCGAAGGCGTCGTCGTCGTCGAAGTCGCCCTGGACGAAGCGCATCCCCTGGATCAGCTGTTGCCACACCTCCTCGCGGAACGGGGTGCGGGCGTGCTGCTTGACGGCGTCGTGGACCTCCTGGGCGAAGTCCTCGTCCTGCCACTCGCGCCGGGCGAAGCCGATCAGCGAGAAACCCGGCGGCAGCAGACCACGGTTCGCGAGGTCGTAGACGGCGGGCATCAGCTTCTTACGGGACAGGTCACCCGTGACACCGAAGATCACCAGACCCGACGGCCCCGCGATGCGCGGGAGCCGTCGGTCTGCGGCGTCACGGAGCGGGTTGGCTCCGGTGACTGCGCTCAAGGTGTTACGCCTCCGAAGGTGCGAGGCGCTGCAGCTCCGCCTCGGTCGACTTGAGCAGGTCGTTCCAGGAGGCCTCGAACTTGTCGACGCCCTCGTCCTCCAGGACCTGGACGACATCGTCGTACGAGATGCCGAGCGCGGCGACCGCGTCGAGGACCGCGCGGGACTCGTCGTACGTGCCGCGGATGGTGTCGCCGGTGACCTCGCCGTGGTCGGCGGTGGCCTCCAGGGTCGCCTCCGGCATGGTGTTGACGGTGCCCGGGGCGACCAGGTCGACCACGTACAGGGTGTCCTTGTACGCCGGGTCCTTCACGCCGGTCGAGGCCCACAGCGGACGCTGCTTGTTGGCCTGCGCCTTGTCGAGGGCGGCCCAGCGCTCGGAGCCGAACACCTCCTCGTACGCCTGGTAGGCCAGACGCGCGTTCGCCAGGGCGGACCTGCCCTTGAGGCCCTTGGCCTCGTCGGTGCCGATCGCGTCGAGGCGCTTGTCGATCTCGGTGTCCACGCGGGACACGAAGAAGGACGCCACCGAGTGGATCTTCGACAGGTCGAGGCCGCGCTCGCGGGCCTTCTCCAGGCCCGCCAGGTAGGCGTCCATGACCGCGCGGTAGCGCTCGAGGGAGAAGATCAGCGTCACGTTGACGCTGATGCCGAGGCCGATGACCTCGGTGATCGCCGGCAGGCCCGCCTGGGTGGCCGGGATCTTGATGAGGGTGTTGGGACGGTCCACCAGCCAGGCCAGCTGCTTGGCCTCGGCGATGGTGGCCGCCGTGTCGTGGGCCAGACGGGGGTCGACCTCGATGGACACCCGGCCGTCCTGGCCCTGGGTCGCGTCGAAGACGGGCCGCAGGATGTCGGCGGCGTCCCTCACGTCAGCCGTCGTGATCATGCGGATGGCCTCTTCGACGGTCACCTTGCGGGCGGCGAGGTCGGCCAGCTGCTGGTCGTAGCCGTGCCCCTCGGAGATGGCCTTCTGGAAGATGGACGGGTTGGTGGTCACACCCACCACATGGCTCTGGTCGATGAGCTCGGCCAGGTTGCCGGACGTGATCCGCTGACGCGAGAGGTCGTCCAGCCAGATCGCGACGCCTTCGTCGGAGAGGCGCTTGAGAGCGTCTGTCATGAGAGGTTCTCCAAAAGTCGTATCTAAAGACGTCAGCGCGCGGCGGCGTCGAGAGATTCCCGGGCCGCGGCGACGATCGCCTCCGGCGTGAAGCCGAACTCGCGGAAGAGGACCTTCGCGTCGGCCGAGGCACCGAAGTGCTCGAGCGACACGATCCGGCCGGCGTCACCGACGTAACGGTGCCAGGTCAGACCGATGCCGGCCTCGACCGCGACCCGCGCCTTGACCGACGGCGGCAGAACGGCGTCCTTGTACGCCTGGTCCTGCTCCTCGAACCACTCCACCGACGGCATCGACACCACACGGGTCGGGACGCCGGCGGCCTGCAGCTGCTCCCGGGCCTCCACGGCCAGGTGCACCTCGGAGCCGGTCGCGATCAGCACGAGCTCGGCCTCGCCGCCGTCCGCGTCGAACAGCACGTAGCCGCCCTTGGCCGCGTCCTCGTTCGGCGCGTAGGTCGGCACGCCCTGGCGGGTGAGCGCCAGACCGTGCGGGGTGCCCTTGCCGAAGACCTTGGTGTGGCGCCGCATGATCTCGCGCCAGGCGATCGCCGTCTCGTTGGCGTCCGCCGGGCGGACGATGTTCAGACCGGGGATCGCGCGCAGCGAGGCCAGGTGCTCCACCGGCTGGTGGGTCGGGCCGTCCTCGCCGAGACCGATCGAGTCGTGCGTCCACACGTACGTCACCGGCAGGTGCATCAGCGCGGACAGCCGCACGGCGTTGCGCATGTAGTCGGAGAACACCAGGAAGGTGCCGCCGTAGACGCGGGTGTTGCCGTGCAGGGCGATGCCGTTCATCTCCGCGGCCATGGAGTGCTCGCGGATGCCGAAGTGGATCGTCCGGCCGTACGGGTCGGCCTCCGGCAGCGGGTTGCCCTCCGGGAGGAAGGAGGACGTCTTGTCGATCGTGGTGTTGTTCGAGCCGGCGAGGTCGGCCGAACCGCCCCACAGCTCCGGGATCACCGATCCGAGCGCCTGCAGCACCTTGCCGGAGGCGGCGCGCGTCGCCACGCTCTTGCCCGCCTCGAAGACCGGGATCTTCTCGGCCCAGCCGGCCGGCAGCTCGTTCGCCTGGACGCGGTCGAACTCGGCGGCCCGCTCGGGGTTGGCGGTGCGCCACTCGGCCAGCGACTTCTCCCACTCGGCACGGGCCTCGCGGCCCCGGTCGCCGAGCGCGCGGGTGTGGGCGATGACCTCGTCGGAGACCTCGAAGCTCTGCTCCGGGTCGAAGCCGAGGACGCGCTTGGTGGCCGCGACCTCCTCGTCACCGAGGGCCGAGCCGTGCGCCGCCTCCGTGTTCTGGGCGTTCGGCGCCGGCCAGGCGATGATCGAGCGCATCGCGATGAACGACGGACGCTCGGTCTCCGCCTCGGCGGCCTTGATCGCCGCGTACAGGGCGGCCGGGTCGAGGTCGCCGTTGGCCTGCGGCTCCACGCGCTGGACGTGCCAGCCGTACGCCTCGTAGCGCTTGACCGTGTCCTCGGACACGGCCGTCTCGGTGTCGCCCTCGATCGAGATGTGGTTGTCGTCCCACAGCATGATCAGGTTGCCGAGCTTCTGGTGCCCGGCGAGCGAGGACGCCTCCGCGGAGATGCCCTCCTGGAGGCAGCCGTCGCCGGCGATCACGTAGATCCGGTGATCGAAGGGAGAGGTGCCTTGGGGGGCCTCCGGGTCGAACAGGCCGCGCTCGTAGCGGGCGGCCATCGCCATGCCGACCGCGTTGGCGACACCCTGGCCCAGCGGGCCGGTGGTGGTCTCCACGCCGGCCGTGTGGCCGTACTCTGGGTGCCCCGGGGTCTTCGAGCCCCAGGTGCGGAACGACTTCAGGTCGTCGAGCTCCAGCCCGAAGCCGCCCAGGTACAGCTGGGTGTACAGGGTCAGGGACGAGTGCCCGGCGGAGAGGACGAACCGGTCGCGGCCCACCCACTCCGGGTCGGCGGGGTCATGGCGCATCACCTTCTGGAAGAGGGTGTACGCGGCGGGCGCCAGGCTCATCGCGGTGCCGGGATGGCCGTTGCCGACCTTCTGTACGGCGTCGGCGGCCAGGATGCGGGCGGTGTCCACGGCCCGCTGGTCCAGTTCGGTCCACTCGAGGTCTGTGGTCGTCGGCTTAGTGCTCACCCTGGGTCAGGGCTCCTCTCCGCATGTCTTGAGCCGGTGACTGAGGGTGTCCCGGCGATGTCGAGCCTACCCCCGGAATTCGCCCCTCTTTTCGTGTCCATGCCCCTCATATGAGCGCTTACTTCCAAAGACTGCCGGGGGCCGCGGGAGTTCGCCTCCCGAGGCGGGCACCGGGCGTGTCCACCCCTTGGGACACGCGCCGAGCGCGCCGCCGCCAACACGACCCACCCCCGATAAGAACGGCGTCTGGGCAACGTCTACAGTGGCGTGGTACGCGCAAGTTTCATCCCCTCTTCACGCGGGGAGCTTGCTGGGAATTTCTCTGTCAGGGGTGTGCGTGACGGCCGTCGAGTCCCGACCCGCCGGGGTCGTCTTGACTCCCAGCCCGGGAGGCCATCGGCCGTTCGGGGCCCGCGTCAAGGCATTCGTGGCGCTGACCAAGCCGCGGATCATCGAGCTGCTGCTCATCACCACCGTTCCGGTGATGTTCCTCGCCGAACAGGGCGTGCCCGACCTGTGGCTGGTGCTCGCCACCTGCTTCGGCGGCTACCTGTCGGCGGGCGGCGCCAACGCGCTGAACATGTACATCGACCGCGACATCGACGCCCTCATGGACCGCACCTCCCAGCGGCCGCTGGTCACCGGCATGGTGTCGCCGCGCGAGGGCCTGGTCTTCGGCCTCACCCTCGCCGTCGTGTCCACGCTCTGGTTCGGCCTGCTGGTCAACTGGCTCTCCGCGGCCCTCTCGCTCGGCGCGCTCCTCTTCTACGTCGTCGTCTACACGATGATCCTCAAGCGGCGCACCGCGCAGAACATCGTCTGGGGCGGCATCGCCGGCTGCCTTCCGGTCCTGATCGGCTGGTCGGCCGTCACCAACTCGATGTCCTGGGCCGCGGTCATCCTCTTCCTCGTCATCTTCTTCTGGACGCCGCCGCACTACTGGCCGCTGTCGATGAAGGTGAAGGAGGACTACGCGCGCGCGGGCGTGCCGATGCTCCCGGTCCTCGCCTCCAACAAGGTCGTGGCCAAGCAGATCGTCGCCTACAGCTGGGTGATGGTCGCCGTCTCGCTGCTGCTCACCCCGCTCGGGTACACGGGCTGGTTCTACACGACCGTGGCGCTGCTCACCGGCGGCTGGTGGCTGTGGGAGGCGCACGGCCTGCTCAACCGCGCCAAGGCGGAGGTCACGGGCGCCAAGCTCAAGGAGATGCGCCTGTTCCACTGGTCCATCACCTATGTGTCGCTGCTCTTCGTGGCGGTCGCGGTGGACCCGTTCCTGCGCTGACCCCGATGGTCCCGGTCGACGGCCGGGGTGCGTGGCCCACGCCACGTGCCCCGGCCGTCGCCAGTCGATCTACCCGGCAGTAGCATCCTGTCCATGGCAGACACGCAGCAGGCGGACACGAAGCAGGCCGGCACCAAGGGCGCCGAGCGCAAGGCGGCCAGGCTGGCCAAGGACATCAAGGCGTTCGCCGCCGAGCACGGCGGCGCCGAGGGCCAGCTCGCCCACATCGGCCAGGCGGGCACCCGCATCGTCCTCGTCGGCGAGGACGGCGGCTGGGGCGACCTGGTGGCCCCCAGCTACGCGATCGCCGAGGCGGCCGCCGAGAAGGCCGGGCTCACGCTCCACGAGGAGTTCGACGGCGAGTTCGCCGCCAAGGTCGTCACCGGCCCCTACGAGTGGACCCGGATGGCGGGCATCCAGCTCGGCGGAGCCCGCAACTCCTGAGGCGACAACCTCGCGCGGGGCTCACCCGTTAGGAGGGGTGGAAGCCCGTCCTACGTGGGAGCCCCCCGAATGATCGACACTCCGAGCCTGGTGGACCAGTACTGCCACGGGGTGCTCCGCACGGAGCTCGGCCTCGGCACCTTCGAGACGCACCTCGCGCCCACGGCCGCCCTCCCGGCGGCCGGCACCACCTTCTTCGACACCCAGGCCGGCTTCGCCGTACGCCGCTGGTGTCCGCCGCTCCTCGGCCTGGAACCGCACTGCCCGCCCGCCCGCTACCTCGCCCGGCGCCGTGAGCTCGGCGTCCTCGAAGCGGGCCGCCGGCTGCTGCGCGCCTCCGGCATCGCCACCTACCTCGTCGACACCGGCCTGCCCGGCGACCTCACCGGCCCCGCCGAGCTCGCCGCCACCGGCGACGCCTCGGCCCACGAGATCGTCCGCCTGGAGCCGCTCGCCCAGCAGGTCGCCGACACCTCCGGCACCGTCGACGCCTTCCTGGCCAACCTCACCGAGGCCGTCCACGGGGCCGCCGCGGGCGCCGTCGCCTTCACCTCGGTGGCGGGCGTACGGGGCGGGCTCGCGGCCGTCCCCGAGCCGCCCGGACCCGGCGAGGTGCGCGGGGCCGCCGGTCGGTGGCTGGCCCGGCGCACGGCTGGCGGGGCCGTCGACGACCCGGTGCTCCTGCGCCATCTGCTGTGGATCGCGGTCGGCGCGGGCCGACCGCTGCAACTGCACCTCGGCGAGCGCGACCCGGGCACCCTGGCCGGCTTCGCCGCCGCCACGAGCGGGCTCGGCGCCGACCTGGTGCTGCTGCACGCCTACCCGTACCACCGTCAGGCCGCCCGCCTCGCCGGGCACTTTCCCCACGTCTACGCGGACCTCGGTCCGGTCGTCGCCCGCACCGGCGCCCGCGCGGCGGCCGTCCTCGCCGAGTTCCTGGAGCTCGCCCCGTTCGGCAAACTCCTCTTCTCCAGCGGCGCCCGGGGGCTTCCCGAGCTCCACGTCGTCGCCGCCAGCGTCTTCCGCGGGGCCCTCGCCCGGGTGCTGGGCGAATGGGTCGCCGACGGCTCCTGGTCCCGTACGGACGCGCAGCGGGTCGCGGGCCTGATCGCGGCGGGGAACGCGCGGCGGGTGTACCGGCTGAACGCCTGACCTCAGGCGGTCGCCAGCTCCGGGTCCGGCTGGGACGGGATGTCCGCCGTGGCCACCGGGCGCTCGCGCAGGCTCAGCGCCAGCCGCAGCACCGCGATCCACATCAGGGAGGAGCCGAGCATGTGGGCGCCCACCAGGAGCTCCGGCACACCCGTGAAGTACTGGACGTAGCCCACCGCACCCTGGGCGACCAGCACGATCAGCAGGTCGCGGGCGCGGGCGCGGGTGTCGTCCGGGGCGTCGACCACGCGCAGGACCAGCCACATGGCGAGCGCCAGGGCGCAGACCACCCACGCGGCGATGGCGTGCAGGTGGGCGGCGGCGGTCCAGTCCCACGGCATGCGCGGCACGTCGCTGCTGTCACCGGCGTGCTTGCCGGCGCCCGTCACGGTCGTACCGAGCACGATCAGCAGCGCCGAGACCACGACGATCGCCCAGGACAGCTTGCTCACCGGGCGCGGGACGCGCGGCCTGGGCGGGGTGTCGCCCTCGCCCGTGCGGTGCCAGGTGATCACCGCGACCGTCAGGAGCGCGTTCGCGGCCAGGAAGTGACCGGCCACCGTCCACGGGTTGAGGCCCATCCACACGGTGATGCCGCCGAGGACGGCGTTGCTCATCACGATCCAGAACTGGCCCCAGCCGAGGCGGGTCAGCCCGCGCCGTCGCGGCTTCACGGACCGCGCGGCGATGATCGCCCAGCCGACGGCCGCCGACAGGACGTACGTCAGCATCCGGTTGCCGAACTCGATGGCACCGTGGATGCCCTGCTCGGACGTGGCGATCAGGCTGTCGTCCGTGCACTTGGGCCAGGTGTCGCAGCCGAGACCGGAGCCGGTCAGCCGGACCGCGCCGCCGGTCACGATGATCAGCACGCTCATCACGACGGCGGAGAGCGCGGCGCGCCGGAGCGTCCGGGGGGACGGGGTCCAGCGCTGGGCGATGAAGGCGAGGGGGGTCTGCACGGGCCCCATCGTAGGACGGGGCTTGTGCACGCTTTCACGAGGGGGTGGTTACGGGGCGAGTCGCCCCGAAACGGCCCCGAACCGTCACCGCCCGGCTACGCGGAGCGTCACTCCCAGCGGAAGAACCGCGCCGCCGCGCCAAGGCCGAGGACCGCCCAGACGGCCAGGACCAGCGCGTCGCCCCAGGGCATCCCGGCGCCGCCCTGCAGCACGTCCCGCAGGCCGTCGGAGAGCGCGGAGATCGGCAGGAACGCCAGCACGTCGCCCGCGGCGCCGAACTTCTCCAGGGGCACCATCACCCCGCCGCCGACCAGCAGCAGCAGGAACACCAGGTTCGCGGCGGCCAGCGTCGCCTCCGCCTTCAGCGTCCCGGCCATCAGCAGGCCGAGCCCGGAGAAGGCGGCGGTGCCGAGGACGAGCAGGGCGAGCACGGCGAGCGGGCTGCCGTGCGGCGACCAGCCGAGCGCCAGCGCGATCGCCGTGAGCAGCACCACCTGGAGCACCTCGGTGACCAGCACCGACAGCGTCTTGGCGGCCATCAGCGCCCAGCGCGGCAGCGGCGAGGCGCCCAGGCGCTTGAGCACCCCGTAACGGCGCTCGAAGCCGGTCGCGATGGCCTGCCCGGTGAAGGCGGTGGACATCACGGCGAGCGCGAGGACGCCGGGGGCGAGGAAGTCGACGGCCTTGCCCGCGCCCGTGTCGACGATGTCCACCGTCGAGAAGAGCACGAGGAGCAGGGAGGGGATGATCACCGTGAGGAGCAGCTGCTCGCCGTTGCGCAGCAGCATCCGCGTCTCCAGCGCGGTCTGCGCGGCGATCATCCGCCCGACGGGGGCGGCCCCCGGCTTCGGCGCGTACGTACCCGTGCTCATCCGCGCAGCTCCTTGCCGGTCAGTTCCAGGAAGACGTCTTCGAGGGTGTGGCGCTCGACCGCTATGCCCTCGGGCATCACGCCGTGCTGGGCGCACCAGGTGGTCACGGTGGCGAGCAGCTGGGGGCCGACCTCGCCCGTGATCCGGTACGCGCCGGGGAGCGTCTCGGCGGCGGCGGTGCCGTCCGGGAGCGCCTTCAGGAGCGAGCCCAGGTCGAGGCCGGGGCGGCCGGTGAAGCGCAGGGTGTTCTCGGCGCCCCCGCGGCACAGCTCCTCGGGGCTGCCCTGGGCGACGACCCGGCCGGCGTCGATGATGGCGACGTCGTCGGCGAGCTCCTCCGCCTCGTTCATGAGGTGGGTGGTCAGCACGACGCTCACGCCGTCGGCCCGCAGTTCGCGGACCAGGTCCCAGGTGGCGCGGCGGGCCTGCGGGTCGAGTCCGGCGGTCGGTTCGTCGAGGAAGACCAGCTCGGGGCGGCCCACGACGGCCATGGCGAGGGAGAGCCGCTGCTGCTGGCCGCCGGAGAGGCGCCGGTAGGTGGTGCGGCCGCAGGAGCCGAGGCCGAGGCGCTCGATCAGGGCGTCCACGTCGAGCGGGTGGGCGTGCAGCTTCGCCATGTGGCGCAGCATCTCGTCCGCGCGGGCGCCGGAGTAGACGCCGCCGGACTGGAGCATCACGCCGATCCGGGGCCGCAGCGCCGCGGCGTCGGCGACCGGGTCGAGGCCGAGGACGCGTACGGTGCCGGCGTCCGGGCGCCGGTAGCCCTCGCAGCTCTCGATGGTGGTGGTCTTGCCGGCCCCGTTGGGTCCGAGGACGGCGGTGACGGTGCCCGCCCGGACGTCCAGGTCGAGGCCCTGGACGGCGGTCTTCGTCCCGTACCGCTTGACCAGGCCCCGGACCCGGACCACGGACTCGACGGAGTCGTTTCGCATGCCGGGAAGTCTAAGGACCCGCCGGGAGCGCTCCTGCCGCGGGCCCGGTCGGGGCGGGCCGTGGGGACCGCCGGGTGCGGTGCCGGGTGAGCGGGGCCCGGCCGGGGCAGAGGCCCCGTATGACCGTGTTCGTCGGCACCTCCGGGTGGCAGTACCGGGACTGGCGGGGCGTGCTCTATCCCGAGGGCGTGCCGCAGCGGCGGTGGCTGGAGGAGTACGCGCGCCACTTCGCCGCCGTCGAGAACAACAACGCCTTCTACCGGCTGCCCGAGCGCCACACCTTCGCCGAGTGGCGGGAGCGCACCCCGGACGGCTTCGTGATGGCGGTGAAGGCCAGCCGCTATCTCACCCACATCAAGCGCCTGAAGGAGCCCGCGGAGCCGGTGGCGCGCCTGATGGACCGGGCCGAGGGGCTGGGGGAGCGGCTGGGGCCCGTGCTGCTCCAGTTGCCGCCGACGCTGAAGGCCGACGCCGGGCTGCTGGACGCGGTGCTCGGCTGCTTCCCGGCGCGCGTGCGGGTGGCGGTCGAGCCGCGGCACCCGTCGTGGTGGACGGAAGAGATCCGGGGCGTGCTCTCGGGGCACGGGGCCACGCTGTGCTGGGCGGACCGCGGGTCGCGTCCGGTGACGCCGCTGTGGCGGACGGCCGACTGGGGCTATCTGCGGTTGCACGAGGGCCGGGCGCGGCCCCACCCCTCGTACGGCCGGCAGGCGCTCGCGGCGTGGGCGGGGCGGCTCGCCGACACCTGGCCGGAGGGGGAGGACGTCTACGTCTTCTTCAACAACGATCCGGGCGGTGCGGCGGTGCGGAACGCGGTGACTTTCACGGGCCTGATCCAGGCCCGCGGGCGGACTCCGAGGCTCCCGTAGGGACGGCCGTGCCGGGCCGGAAACCCCTGGTCAGGGCGGTCGGTATTCGTCCTACGAATGATCGTTTCCGCAGGTCAGGTAAGGCTTACCTGCGTGACGCACGGCACCGTCACGCGCCCCGACCGCGCTTGTCAGTGCCTGATTAATTACGCAACAATGGCGTTGTGAAAAACGTCGGTGAGGCTCCCACGGAGGAACTCGCGACCGGTGAACGCTCCACGCGCAACCGGGTCGCGCGCTCCATCCTGGACCACGGGCCCTCGACCGTCGCGGATCTGGCCCAGCGGCTCGGCCTCACCCAGGCCGCCGTCCGCCGCCACCTCGACGCGCTGGTCACGGAGAACGTCGTGGAGGCGCGCGAGAAGCGGGTCTACGGCGCCCGCACCCGGGGCCGACCCGCGAAGGTCTTCGCGCTCACCGACTGCGGCCGGGACGCCTTCGACCAGTCGTACGACACCCTCGCCGTGGAAGCGCTGCGCTGGATCGAGCGGAACGCCGGGGGAGAGGCGGCCGTCGCCGCCTTCGCCCGCGACCGGATCGAGGCCCAGGCCGAGGCGTACCGCGAGGCGGTCGAGTCGGCCGATCCCGACCGCCGCACCGAGGCCCTGGCCAGGGCGCTGACCGCCGACGGGTACGCTGCAACCGCGCGGAACGCGCCGGTCGGCGAGCAGCTCTGCCAGCACCACTGCCCGGTCGCCCACGTCGCCGAGCAGTACCCCCAGCTGTGCGAGGCGGAGACGGAGATCTTCTCCCGCCTCCTCGGGACCCACGTCCAGCGCCTGGCCACCATCGCGCACGGTGACGGCGTCTGCACGACGTTCATCCCGCACGGCACCCCACCACAGACCACTCCATCCACAGCATCCGCAAGCACGGCCGGGAGGAACCCCGCATGACCACCGAGATCAGCCACCCCGAGCTCGAGGGCCTGGGTCGGTACGAGTACGGCTGGGCCGACTCCGACGCGGCCGGTGCCGCCGCCAAGCGCGGTCTCTCCGAGGACGTCGTCCGCGACATCTCCGCGAAGAAGAACGAGCCCGAGTGGATGCTGAAGCTGCGGCTCAAGGGTCTGCGGCTCTTCGACAAGAAGCCCATGCCGACCTGGGGCTCCGACCTGTCGGGCATCGACTTCGACAACATCAAGTACTTCGTGCGGTCCACCGAGAAGCAGGCCGAGTCCTGGGAGGACCTGCCGGAGGACATCAAGAACACGTACGACAAGCTCGGCATCCCGGAGGCGGAGAAGCAGCGCCTCGTCGCCGGTGTCGCCGCCCAGTACGAGTCCGAGGTCGTCTACCACCAGATCCGCGAGGACCTGGAGGAGCAGGGCGTCATCTTCGTCGACACCGACACGGCCCTGAAGGAGCACGAGGAGCTCTTCAAGGAGTACTTCGGCACCGTCATCCCGGTCGGCGACAACAAGTTCGCCTCCCTGAACACGGCCGTGTGGTCCGGCGGCTCGTTCATCTACGTGCCGAAGGGCGTGCACGTCGAGATCCCGCTCCAGGCCTACTTCCGCATCAACACGGAGAACATGGGCCAGTTCGAGCGGACGCTGATCATCGTCGACGAGGACGCCTACGTCCACTACGTCGAGGGCTGCACCGCCCCGATCTACTCCTCGGACTCGCTGCACAGCGCCGTGGTCGAGATCATCGTCAAGAAGGGCGGCCGCTGCCGCTACACGACCATCCAGAACTGGTCGAACAACGTCTACAACCTGGTGACCAAGCGCGCCGTCGCCTACGAGGGCGCCACCATGGAGTGGGTCGACGGCAACATCGGCTCCAAGGTCACCATGAAGTACCCGGCCGTCTACCTCATGGGCGAGCACGCCAAGGGCGAGACGCTGTCCATCGCCTTCGCGGGCGAGGGCCAGCACCAGGACGCCGGCGCCAAGATGGTCCACATGGCCCCGAACACCTCCTCCAACATCGTCTCCAAGTCGGTGGCGCGAGGCGGCGGCCGGACCTCCTACCGCGGTCTCATCGAGATCGGCGAGGGCGCCCCGGGCTCCAAGTCCAACGTGCTGTGCGACGCGCTGCTCGTCGACACGATCTCCCGCTCGGACACGTACCCCTACGTGGACGTCCGCGAGGACGACGTCTCCATGGGCCACGAGGCCACCGTCTCCAAGGTCTCCGAGGACCAGCTCTTCTACCTGATGAGCCGCGGCCTCACCGAGTTCGAGGCGATGGCCATGATCGTCCGCGGCTTCGTCGAGCCCATCGCCAAGGAACTGCCGATGGAGTACGCGCTGGAGCTCAACCGGCTGATCGAGCTGCAGATGGAGGGTGCGGTCGGCTGACGCCGCCCCGCCGTCCGTACCCCCAGGTCTTTGCGTAGTTACGTAGGAAGAGAGCAACACGACAGCCATGGCTGAGGCTCAGAACATCCCGGCGGGCTCCACCACCGCCGGCTCGATCGCGGTGGCCGCCGAGTCCACCGTCGCCACGCGCATGAGCGCCCCGCCGTCCTTCGACGTCGCGGACTTCCCCGTCCCGCACGGCCGCGAGGAGGAGTGGCGCTTCACCCCGCTGGAGCGCCTGCGCGGCCTGCACGACGGCACGGCCGTCGCCACCGGCGAGGGCGTCCGCGTCGAGGTCGAGGCCCCCGAGGGCGTCACCGTGGAGACCGTGGGCCGCGACGACGCGCGCCTCGGCAAGGCCGGCACGCCGGTCGACCGCGTCGCCGCCCAGGCGTACTCCTCCTTCGAGAAGGCCTCGGTCGTCACCGTCGCCAAGGAGGCCGTCCTCACCGAGCCGATCCGCATCGCCGTGCACGGCCAGGGCGGCGTCGCCTTCGGCCACCAGGTGATCGAGCTCGGCGCCTTCGCCGAGGCCGTCGTCGTCATCGACCACACCGGTGACGCGGTGCTCGCCGCCAACGTCGACTACGTGCTCGGCGACGGCGCCAAGCTCACCGTCGTCTCCGTCCAGGACTGGGACGAGAAGGCCGTCCACGTCGCCCAGCACAACGCCCTGGTCGGCCGCGACGCCTCCTTCAAGTCCGTCGTCGTCACCTTCGGCGGCGACGTCGTCCGTCTCCACCCGCGCGTCCAGTACGCCGCCCCCGGCGGCGAGGCCGAGCTCTTCGGCCTGTACTTCACCGACGCCGGCCAGCACCAGGAGCACCGCCTCCTGGTCACCCACAACGTGCCGCACTGCAAGTCCAACGTGGCCTACAAGGGCGCGCTGCAGGGCCAGGACGCCCACGCCGTGTGGATCGGCGACGTCCTCATCGAGGCCAAGGCCGAGGGCACCGACACCTACGAGCTCAACCGGAACCTCGTCCTCACCGACGGCGCCCGGGTCGACTCCGTGCCGAACCTGGAGATCGAGACCGGTGAGATCGCCGGCGCCGGCCACGCCTCCGCGACCGGCCGCTTCGACGACGAGCAGCTCTTCTACCTGATGTCGCGCGGCATCCCGGAGGCCGAGGCCCGCCGCCTGGTCGTCCGCGGCTTCTTCGCGGAGCTGGTCCAGCAGATCGGTCTGCCGGACGTCGAGGAGCGCCTCATCGCCAAGATCGAGGCGGAGCTGGAGGCGTCCGTCTGATGGCCTTCGTCCGCGCCTGTGCGCTGAGCGAGCTGGAGGAGGACACCCCGAAGCGGGTGGAACTCGACGGCACGCCGGTGTCCCTCGTCCGCACCGAGGGCGAGGTGTTCGCGATCCACGACATCTGCTCGCACGCGAACGTCTCCCTCTCCGAGGGCGAGGTGGAGGACTGCCAGATCGAGTGCTGGCTGCACGGCTCCGCGTTCGACCTGCGCACCGGCAAGCCGTCCGGCCTCCCCGCGACGCGCCCCGTCCCCGTATACCCCGTAAAGATCGAAGGGGACGATGTGCTCGTCTCCGTCACCCAGGAGTCCTGAGTCACCCATGGCAACGCTTGAAATCCACGACCTGCACGTCTCCGTCGAGGCCGAGAACGGTCCGCGTGAGATCCTCAAGGGTGTCGACCTGACCATCAAGCAGGGCGAGACCCACGCCGTCATGGGCCCGAACGGCTCCGGCAAGTCGACCCTGGCGTACTCGCTGGCCGGCCACCCGAAGTACACGGTCACCGGCGGCACCGTCACCCTCGACGGCGAGGACGTCCTGGAGATGTCGGTCGACGAGCGCGCCCGCGCCGGCGTGTTCCTGGCCATGCAGTACCCGGTCGAGGTCCCCGGTGTCTCGGTCTCCAACTTCCTGCGCACCTCCGCCACCGCCGTCCGCGGCGAGGCCCCCAAGCTCCGCACCTGGGTGAAGGAGGTCAAGGAGGCCATGGAGAAGCTCCACATGGACCCGGCCTTCGCCGAGCGCAACGTCAACGAGGGCTTCTCCGGCGGCGAGAAGAAGCGCCACGAGATCCTCCAGCTCGAACTGCTCAAGCCGAAGATCGCGATCCTCGACGAGACCGACTCCGGCCTCGACGTCGACGCCCTTCGCATCGTCTCCGAGGGCGTCAACCGCGTCCGCGAGACCGGTGAGGTCGGCACCCTGCTGATCACGCACTACACGCGGATCCTCCGCTACATCAAGCCCGACTTCGTGCACGTCTTCGCGAACGGCCGCATCGTCGAGTCCGGCGGTGCCGAGCTCGCCGACCAGCTGGAGAACGAGGGCTACGACAAGTACGTGAAGGGTGGCGCATCCGCGTGACTTCCGCCCATCAGGGGCTGACCGGCCTCCTCGACACCGAGGCGATCCGCAAGGACTTCCCGCTCCTGGATCGCACGGTCCACGACGGCAAGAAGATCGTGTACCTGGACTCCGCGGCCACCTCGCAGAAGCCGCGCCAGGTCCTCGACGCGCTCAACGCCTACTACGAGCGGCACAACGCCAACGTCCACCGCGGTGTCTACACGGTCGCCGAGGAGGCCACCGCGCTGTACGAGGGCGCCCGCGACAAGGTCGCCGCCTTCGTCAACGCGCCGAGCCGCGACGAGGTGATCTTCACCAAGAACGCCTCGGAGTCGCTCAACCTCGTGGCCAACATGCTGGGCTGGGCCGACGAGCCCTACCGCGTGGACCACGAGACCGAGATCGCCATCACGGAGATGGAGCACCACTCCAACATCGTCCCGTGGCAGCTGCTCTCGCAGCGCACCGGCGCGAAGCTGAAGTGGTTCGGCCTCACCGACGACGGCCGTCTCGACCTCTCGAACATCGAAGAGGTCATCACCGAGAAGACCAAGATCGTCTCGTTCACGCTGGTCTCGAACCTCATGGGCACGGTCAACCCGGTCGAGACGATCATCCGCCGCGCCCAGGAGGTCGGTGCGCTCGTCTGCATCGACGCCTCGCAGGCGGCCCCGCACATGGTCCTGGACGTGCAGGCGCTCCAGGCCGACTTCGTGGCCTTCACCGGCCACAAGATGTGCGGCCCGACCGGCATCGGCGTGCTGTGGGGACGGCAGGAGCTCCTGGAGGACCTGCCGCCCTTCCTCGGCGGCGGCGAGATGATCGAGACCGTCTCGATGCACTCCTCGACGTACGCGCCGGCCCCGCACAAGTTCGAGGCGGGTACGCCCCCGATCGCCCAGGCCGTCGGCCTCGGCGCGGCCGTGGACTACCTGTCGGCGATCGGCATGGACAACATCTGGCGCCACGAGCACGCGATCACCGAGTACGCCGTCCGCCGCCTCCAGGAGGTTCCGGACCTGCGGATCATCGGCCCCACCACGGCCGAGGACCGCGGCGCCGCGATTTCCTTCACGCTCGGGGACATCCACCCGCACGATGTGGGGCAGGTGCTGGACGAGCAGGGCATCGCGGTCCGGGTCGGCCACCACTGCGCGCGGCCGGTCTGCCTGCGGTACGGAATTCCCGCGACCACGCGAGCGTCGTTCTATCTGTACTCCACTCCGGCCGAGGTCGACGCCCTGGTCGAGGGACTGGAGCACGTACGGAACTTCTTCGGCTAGGGGACCGCTCGTGAAGCTGGATTCGATGTACCAGGACGTCATCCTGGACCACTACAAGCACCCGCACGGGCGCGGTCTTCGGGACGGCGACGCCGAGGTGCACCACGTCAACCCGACCTGCGGCGACGAGATCACGCTCCGCGTGAAGTACGACGGCTCCCGCGTCGAGGACGTGTCGTACGAGGGCCAGGGCTGCTCCATCAGCCAGGCCTCGGCCTCCGTCCTCAACGAGCTGCTCGTCGGCAAGGAGCTGGCCGAGGCGCAGAAGATCCAGGGCACCTTCCTGGAGCTGATGCAGTCCAAGGGCCAGATCGAGCCGGACGACGCGATGGAGGAGATCCTGGAGGACGCGGTCGCGTTCGCCGGTGTCTCGAAGTACCCCGCCCGCGTCAAGTGCGCCCTGCTCAGCTGGATGGCGTGGAAGGACGCGACCGCCCAGGCGCTGGGGGACTCCGAAAAGTCTGTGAGGAAGTCGGCATGACCGAGAACGCCGAGGCCACGATGAAGCCGGCCTCCGAGGAAGAGATCCGCGAGGCGCTGTACGACGTCGTCGACCCCGAGCTGGGCATCGACGTGGTCAACCTGGGCCTGATCTACGGGATCCACGTCGACGACTCCAACGTCGCCACGCTGGACATGACCCTGACGTCGGCGGCCTGCCCGCTGACCGACGTGATCGAGGACCAGGCGAAGGCCGCCACCGACGGCATCGTCAACGAGCTGAAGATCAACTGGGTCTGGATGCCGCCGTGGGGCCCGGACAAGATCACGGACGACGGGCGCGAGCAGCTGCGCGCGCTGGGCTTCAACGTCTGATGACGTCCTGGATGGGCCGCACCCCCGCGGGGGTGCGGCCCATCGGCGTATCACCGGCGGTGTATCACCGGCGTAGGACCGGCGTACTCAGGGCGTGGCGGCCGTCTGGGCCAGGACCGGGGCCAGGTTCTCCTTGCGGATGCGCTGGTCGACGTAGAGGAGGCCGGAGACCACGGGCGGGAACGGCGCGGCGACGGCCTGGACGAGGAGCTGGGCGATGACGAGGACCACCATGAGGCCGCCGAAGGCGGCGATCAGCTCGCCCGGGGTCGGGTTCTCACCGAAGTCGACCGCGGCCATCGGAAGCGCGCCGATCTGGGAGATGACCTGCTGGATCACGGCGCTGATCATGCCCACGATCATGGTCGTGCCGAAGGTGCAGCCGAAGATGCGCCACCAGGAGCCCTTGACCAGGGCGGAGGAGCGGCGCAGGGAGGCCATCGGGCCCTGCTGCTCGATGACGGCGACCGTCGGCGCGAGGCTGAACTTGATCCAGATCCACAGCGCCAGCGGCACGAGCCCGAGGGACGCGAGGAAGATCAGCAGTCCCACGACCGCGAAGCCCGATCCGTCGTCGCCGCTGCCCTCGGAGGCGGCGAGGCCCCCCACCAGGGCCGCCATCAGGAAGGCGAAGCCGACCACGAAGAGAAGCATCGGGAGGAGCATGGCCAGCATCGACAGGAAGACCGAGCCGACGACCGCGCCGAGCCGCGACCAGGCGCGCCGCCACACGGCACCGAAGCCGATCGGACGCCCGAGCACGGCCTCCTGGACCACGGCCGGAGCGGCCGCGTAGACCAGACCGCTGGAGACGACGTAGGCGGCCATGGCGACGAGCCAGACGCAGACGAAGGCCACGATCAGCGGCTGGAAGTCGGCGAAGTCCGGGCTCCGGCCGCTGGGCAGCTCGATCAGCCGGTGTATGTCGTCCCCGACCACGGCCCAGGCGGCCAGGCACGCCAGGCCGATCACGACCGTGGCCGCCGCGTAGGCGGCCACGGCCACACCGAGCAGCGGCTTCCAGTAGCGGCCGTACGTGGTGAAGGCGCCGGTGAGGATCTCGCTGAAGTTCAGCGGCGCCAGGGGTATCACACCGGGTTTCGGCGGCGGTGGCGGAGAGGGATAGCCGTATCCGTACGGCCCCGAGGCGTATGTCATGCGCACACCGTAGCCGGGCAGGCGTGGGCGCCCTACGCAGTAAACGCACGGGCGTGCGGATCGAAGGCTCCAAGGCGGGCGCCGCCGGCTCGTCGGAAGCCACGGACCGCCGGCCCGACACCTGAGACCGGTTGGCCCGCGCGCCGCCCGGCCGGTTAGGTTTTCCGTCATGACCACTGCTCCTCGCACCACCGGCGCCGTCGCCGCCGGCCTTGCCACCATCGCCGGTGACGGCACCGTTCTCGACACCTGGTACCCCGCCCCCGAGCTGACCGACGCCCCCGGCCCCGCCGGCACCGAGCGGCTCACCCCCGACGCGGCCGTGAACGCCCTCGGCGAGGGCGCCGCCAAGGCCCTCGGCGTGGACGCCCGCCGCGGTGTCGAGGTGGTCGCCGTCCGCACCGTCATCGCCTCCCTCGACGACAAGCCGCTCGACGCGCACGACACCTACCTGCGGCTGCATCTGCTCAGCCACCGCCTGGTCAAGCCGCACGGACTGAGCCTGGACGGCATCTTCGGCCACCTCGCCAACGTCGCCTGGACCTCGCTCGGCCCGGTCGCCGTCGACGACGTCGAGAAGGTGCGGCTCAACGCGCGCGCCGAGGGCCTGCACCTTTCGGTGACCTCGATCGACAAGTTCCCCCGCATGACCGACTACGTCGCGCCCGCCGGTGTCCGCATCGCCGACGCCGACCGGGTCCGTCTCGGCGCCCACCTGGCCGCCGGCACCACGGTCATGCACGAGGGCTTCGTCAACTTCAACGCCGGCACCCTCGGCACCTCCATGGTCGAGGGCCGCATCTCGGCCGGTGTCGTCGTCGGCGACGGCTCCGACATCGGCGGCGGCGCCTCCACCATGGGCACCCTCTCCGGCGGCGGCAACGTCGTCATCTCCATCGGCGAGCGCTGCCTCATCGGCGCCGAGGCGGGCGTCGGCATCGCGCTCGGCGACGAGTGCGTCGTCGAGGCGGGCCTGTACGTCACCGCCGGCACCCGGGTCACCATGCCCGACGGCCAGATCGTCAAGGCCCGTGACCTCTCGGGCGCCTCCCACATCCTCTTCCGCCGCAACTCGGTCACCGGCGCCGTCGAGGCCCGCCCGAACAACGCGGTCTGGGGCGGCCTCAACGAGATCCTCCACAGCCACAACTGATGAGGTCGACTCCGCGTTATCCAGGTGACGCGGAGTCAATCATCGGATAAGGCGAGGAGTCGACATGAGGACGAGGCCCACGGTTGTCGGGGTGCTCACGACCGCGGCGTTTCTGCTGCCGGCCGGAGTCGCTTCGGCGGACGAGACGCACACGCGCACCCACAACGGCCCGCAGGTCACCAACGGCCCCAGCCTCTCCCTCCACACCGGCCAGATCGACGACCCGCTGGAGGACGTCCTCGAACACGCGGCCATCCTCAACAGCCGGACCCACACGACCGACGCCGCCTGAATCCGCTCCTCGCCGATGGCCCGCCGCCCCTCCCCGGGGCGCCGGGCCGTCCGCGTCTCTGGCATGATCGCCCTGCGCGACAGGAGGCCAGCGAAAAAGGATCCCGCACATGACTGCTGAACAGCGCGTCGCCCTCGTCACCGGCTCGTCCTCCGGCATCGGAGCCGCCGTCGCCCGCCGCCTCGCCGCCGCCGGCTACCGGGTCGCCGTCAACTCCGCCCGCTCCGTGGAGGCCGGCCGGAAGCTCGCCGCCGAACTCCCCGGCGCCCACTACATCCAGGCCGACGTCTCCGACGAGGCCCAGGCCGGCCGGCTCGTCGAGGAGACGGTCGCCCGCTTCGGCCGCCTCGACCTCCTCGTCAACAGCGCCGGCACCACCCGCTTCATCCCGCACGACGACTTCGCCGCCGCCTCCCCCGACGTGTGGCGACGGCTCTACGACGTCAACGTCATCGGCGTCTGGCAGACCGTCACCGCCGCCGTCCCGCATCTGCGCCGGACGGGCGGCGCCATCGTGAACATCTCCTCGCAGGCCGGCGTCCGGCCCGGCGGAAGCTCCATCCCGTACGCCGTGACCAAGGCCGCCGTCAATCACCTGACCAAGCTGCTCGCCAAGACCCTCGGGCCAGAAGTGCGGGTCAACGCCGTCGCGCCCGGACTCATCGACACCCCCTGGTTCGACGGTGTCGAGGGCGCCGACGCCGCCAAGGAGCACGTCGCCTCGGTCGTGCCGCTGCGCCGCGTCGGCCGTCCCGAGGACATCGCCGAGGCCGTCCACGACCTGGCGAACGCCTCGTACATCACGGGCGAGGTGCTGCTCGTGGACGGCGGCGGCCACCTGCTGGGCTGACCGGCGCGGCGCGGCGCAGCTCAGAGGCGCGGCCCGGAGGTACGGCTCAGAGCGCCAGCTTGAAGCCGTCGTGGCTGCGGGCGAAGCCCAGGGACGCGTAGAAGCGGTGGGCGTCGGTCCGGTCCTTGTTGCTGGTCAGCTGGACGAGCGCGCAGCCGCGGGCCCTGGCCCGTTCGACGGCACGGGCCATCAGCTCCCGGCCGAGCCCGCCGCCGCGGCGGTCGGCCCTGATCCGGACCGCCTCGATCAGGGCCCGCTCGGCGCCGCCCTTGCCGAGCCCGGGGATGTACGTGGCCTGGAGGCAGCCCACGACCGGGCCGCCCTCCTCCGCCACGAGCACCAGCACCTCGTTGCGCGGATCGGCCTCGATGTCCGCGAACGCGCGCTCGTAGGCGGCGGTGACGGTCACCGTCGCCGGGTCCGTCACCCGCTCCTCGTCGGCGAGGAGCGCCAGGACGGCGGGCAGGTCGGCACGGGTGGCGGGACGCAGGATCATGGCCGGAAGTCTCGCACGTGCGTGCTCCTGCCTTGACCTCAAGTGTGCTTGAGCAATCAGTCTGGGAGTCATGCACACCATCGAGAATCCGCACGCCCGTCCCAATCTGGTCCGCCCCGGAGTCGGCCTCGTCCTGGCCAGCCGCTGGCGGGTCGGCACGCCCGAGCGGCAGCAGGCGACCGTACGGGCCATCCGCAAGGCGTGGCTGAACCGCGACTGGCCGGACGGGGGACTGCTCTCGTACAGCGTCCTGGTCGGCAGCGACGGCGACACCCTCCTGCACTACTCGCAGTGGACGAGCGAGGAGGCGCACCAGCACTTCTTCCGCACCTTCCGGGACGACCGCAACGCCGAGATCGACGCGGCGGTCCCGGGCATCGAGCGCGTCGGACTGCGGCGCCTGGCACCGCCCTTCCGTGCGACGGTGTACGGGGAAGGGGAGGGCGCGGGCGACGCGGTGCCCGGGTGCGTGGCCGCCGTCCTCGTCGAGATCGGGCCCGAGGGACCGGAGGCCCTGGCCGACGCCCTGGAGGCGGGCCGCGCGGGCGACGCCGGCCAGATCGCCGCGTACGCGCACCTCTCCGCCGACGGCACCCATCTCTTCCACTACGCCGAGTGGGAGAGCGAGACGGCGCACGTCCGCCGGCAGGCCGCGACGGGTCCCTGCCCGGGGATCGCCGACGACCGCACCCGCGGGTACGCGCCCGCGCTCAGCCTGAGCGCGGGCGCGTGAGGCGCCGTCCCGCGTGCGCCGTTACGGGTGGAAGCGCAGCACCTGCGGGTCGTGGTCGCTGTTCTGGTCCGCGAACTCGGCGTTGATGTGCACGCTGTCGTACTCGAAGTGGTGCACGCCGGGGCTGGTCAGGATCTGGTCGAGGACCTGGCTGTTGCCCTGGTAGACGTACGAGTAGCGCTCGCCGCGCGGCAGCGAGGTGATGGCCGCGCGCAGGGCGCCGCCGTCGGTCAGCGCCTGCGTCGTGCCGGAGAACTCGAAGTCGTTGATGTCGCCGAGGACCACCACGTCGGCCTGCTTGTCGACGGCCAGGACGTCCTTGACGAAGGCGTTGACGGCCTGGGCCTGGAGCAGGCGCTTGGCCTCGGAGGAACGGTTCGGCGGCTGGTGGTGCGAGACGATCGACTCGTCGCCGCCCTTGGAGCCGAAGTGGTTGGCGACCACGATGACCGTACGGCCGCGGAAGCGGAACTCGCCCGCGAGCGGCTTGCGGCTGTTGTCCCAGGCCGTGTTCGCCGGGTCGATCCGGCCGGGCGAGACGGTCAGGTGGGCGTCGCCCTTCGTGCCGGTCACCGCGGTCGCGGTGGTGGCGTCGCCGCCGGGGCGGTCGACGAAGGAGACCCGCGCCGGGTTGAAGAGGAAGACCTGACGGATGTTGCCGCCGGGCTCGCCGCCGTCCTTGTTGTTCTGCGGGTCGACCGAACGCCACTCGTACGCCGGGCCGCCGGCCGCCGTGATCGCGGCCGTGAACTTCTTCAGCGTCTCGCCGGCCGTGACCGTGCCGTCGTTCTTGGCGCCGTTGTCGTCCTGGATCTCCTCCAGGGCGAGGATGTCGGGCGAGGCGAGGTTGTCGACGACCGCCTTGGCGAGGGCGTCGAACTTGTCCTGCGGGTCG
The DNA here is from genome assembly GCF_040302485.1 of Streptomyces sp. NPDC126499. NCBI lineage: Bacteria > Bacillati > Actinomycetota > Actinomycetes > Kitasatosporales > Streptomycetaceae > Streptomyces > Streptomyces sp. NPDC126499. The sequence continues at coordinate 122,670 of NZ_JBEOUO010000013.1, forward strand.
CCCGGGTCGAGGTTCTCCACGTTGTACGTGGCGACGGCCAGCTCGTTCTTGTGCTGCCGCTCGGTCACCTCGCGCTCCAGACCGAGGTCCACGTGCTCGCCGAGGGTGTTCGCGACCAGGGTGTAGCCGCCGAACTGGTTGAAGTCCAGCGGGCCCTCGGTGGTGCCGGCCAGCCAGTCGCCCACGTTCGCCTTCGGGAACGGCTTCTGGGAGATCGGCGCGAGCTGCTGGATCTGGAGCCGGCCGGTGTTCTGCGCGTCGTACGAGCCGTAGACCGTGCCGCCGCGGAGGTTGGCGTTCTCGGACGGCTTCACCGTCACCCACAGCTCGGAGTACGGGTCGGTCGCACCCACCACCCGCGAGGAGCCGATGCGGACGCGGGTGCCCTCCAGGGACTCGTAGTAGTCCAGGGCGTAGGTGTCCGGCCGCAGGGTGAGCCCGTTGATGGAGCCGCCGGCCGCCGGGTCGCCCGCCGGGGTGTACGCGTCGGGCACGGAGCCGGCGTCGATGGTGACCGGCGCGGGGACCGCGTTGCCCTTCGACAGGACGGTGATCGCCGGCCGGGAGATCTGCGTCAGGGACTGGTTGCCGGAGTTCAGGCCGCCCGGCACGTACTCGGTGACGGTGCCGTTGACGCTCACCGCGTCGCCGACGGCGACGGTCGGGACGGAGCTGGTGAAGACGAAGATGCCCTCACTGGTGGCCGGGTCGTCATCGGATATCGGATCCTGGATCCAAAATCCGCGCGAACCGTACGTCCGTACACCGGTGACGATGCCCGTGACGCCCGTGACCTGCTTGCCGGCGAGCGGCGAGACGCGGGTGGTGCCCTGGATGTCGTGGATCCGGACGGGGGCCGCCGCGCCGGTGGCCGTGTCCGCGGCCGTGGCGGAGGCGGTGGCCGTGGCCGCGTCGTCGGCGGAGGCGGCCGCGCCGCCCAGCAGACCGGCGGCGAGGGCGGCGGAAACGACGGCGGCGACGGCGGCCGATCTCGGTATGGAGGAAGACATCAAGGTGCTCCGTGAGGGTTTGGAGAAACGATCCAACGATCTACGCGCGTCAATTTCGTGGCACAGCACCACCCTTGTCAAGGGTTGACGGATGTACGAAGGCTGACGCCTCCGTGAACCGGCGGAGCGCCCCCCGAATGCGTCTACGCTGAAGGCTTCGCACAGCAAGCCCACGCCCACCGCCCGCCGAGGAGAACACCCCAGATGGCACCGGACCGTCCGACCCTGCCCCCCGTTCGACTGCCCTCGGACGCGGAACTGGCGCGGGACGCCCTGGCCGCACCCCTCCTCGTCCGCGCCGTCCGGCTCGCCCGCTGGGCCGGCCCCGAGACCCGGGTCGGCGCGGGCGGCGAACTCGTCGACGAGCAGCTGCCGGCCGCCGCCGAGGTCCTCGGCCTCGCTGACGACGAGGACGGCGAGGCGTACGCCAGCGAGGCGTGGCGGGTCGCCGTCGACACGGGGCTCGTCGAGGTCGAGGACCCGGAGGAGACGGACGAGTCGGACGAGTCGGAGGGGACGGAGGACGGCGACGGCACCGGGGACGAGGCCGGCGCCGCCGCTCCCGGCGAGAACCTCAAGCTCCTCACGGGCGGTTCGCCCCAGGATGTCCTCGCGCTCTGGCTCGATGCCCTGGAGACCGTCTTCGCCGACGCCTCCGCGCCCTACTTCGACGACCTGGACGCGCTCGTCGGACCCGACGGCGAGATCGACTTCGAGGCGCTCGACTGGGATCCCGAGGGCGAGGCCGAGTTCCTGGAGCGCGTCCTCGGCAACCTCTACCTGCTGACCGTCAGCGAGGGCGGGGCCGGCGAGGGGCCGGTGCCGCTGCCCGCGCTCGCCGCGTCCGTGGTCGTCCCCGACGACATGGGCGAGCCCACCGACGACGTCCTGGAGCAGGTCTCCGACGCGATGATGCGGCTCGACGAGCAGTTCCGGATCCTCGAACCGATCGGGCTCGTCGAGTACCGGCCCGTGGACGAGGCCCTGATGGTCGAGGAGGGCGAGGCGGCCGGAGCCGCCGAGGACACCGGGGCGGCGCTCGACGACGAGGACGTGAGCCGTTACGGCCTGGTCCGGCTCACGCCGCTCGGCCTGTACGGGGTGCGCGCCCGGATGCTGGAGGCCGGTCTCGTCGTGCCCGCGGTCGGCGACCTCGCCGACAAGGGCGCCGACGCGCTGCTCGACGGCATCGCGTCCTACCCGCAGGACGCGGCCCGCGCCGAGACCGTCGGCTGGCTCGCCGGCCGCGACGCCGCCGCCGCGGCCCGCGAACTCCTCGCCGCCGCCCGCGGCACCGACCCGGGCGCGCCCGTGCGCCGCCTGCACGCCCAGCAGGCCCTGTCCCTCGTCGGACCCGACGCCGAACCGGCCGTACGGGAGGTCCTGGACGACCGGGAACTCGGCGGCCTCGCCCGGGTCTGGCTCGCCGAGCGCGGCGCGGCCGACGTGCCGGCCCCGCCGGAGTCGATGATCTACTGGCTGGCCGTCGACACCATCGCCGCCCACCTCGACGCCGACGGCGACCTGGAGGAACTCCAGGACCTCATCGAGGGCCTGACGGGCCGCCACGGCGGCTTCTTCGAAGCGGTCTGGCGCGTCGACCACCCGGCCACGGCCGACGTCCTCGACGCGATGGGCCGCCTCCACCGCGACAAGCCCACGGCGAAGGAGGCCCGCAAGGCGGCCTTCAAGGCGAGGTCCCGCGCCTGACGTCGTGCGCGGGGTACGGGGCTGCGCCCGCTGGGGGCTGCGCCCCGACGGCGTGTGCCCTCGTGCCCACAACGGCGTGGGCGAAGGCGCCCCCCAAAGGCGCGTCCCGCGCCGCGCGTGGGTGGGGGCTGTGCCAGCGGGGCGACTGCCCGCGACGGCGGGCTGGGGTTCGCAACCGGCCGGGGGGCCGCCCGTGGGTGGGGGCTGCCCCAGCGGGGCGACTGCCCGCAAGCAGGGGGCACAGGCCCATGCCCGATGGCTCGCGTCGAGCGCCGGCAGGCACCGCCGCCCTTGGCCCAAGGCCCACCCCCTCACGTCCGCAAGTACGACGCCCCGTTCATGTCCAGCACCGTCCCCGACGCCCATTCCGCCTCCGGGGACGCGAGCCACAGCACCGCCGCGGCGATCTCCTCGGGGGTGGCGACGCGGCCGAAGGGGCTCTGGGTGCGGATGGATTCGGCCTCCGGGCCCGTCAGGCGGGGGGCGACGCGTTCGGTGGTGAAGAAGCCGGGGGCGACGGAGGCCACGGCGATGCCGTGCGGGGCGAGGGCGACGGCCAGGGACTGGCCGAGGGCGTGGACGGCGGCCTTGGTCGCCCCGTACGCGGGATGGTCCGGCTCACCGCGGAAGGCGCCGCGCGAGCCGATGTTGACGATCCGGCCGCCCTGCCCCGCGTCGATCATCCGCCGCGCCGCCAGCTGGCTCAGCCAGGCCGTACCCAGCAGGTTCACGTTCACGTGCCGCTGCCACAGGGCCACCCACTCCTCGTACGGCGTCGTCGCCGGCGGATGCGGCAGGTTCACCGCCGCGTTGTTCACCAGCACGTCGATGCCGCCGAGCGCCTCCGCCGCCGCGTCCGCGACGCGCGCCGCCTCCGCGGGGTCGGCGAGGTCGCCGGAGATGAGGCCGTGGCCGGTGCCGTCGAGGGAGGCCAGGGTCTCGCGGGCCTCCTCGGCGCGGGAGCCGTAGTGTACGGCCACCCGGTCGCCGTTGGCCGCGAAGGCGCGGGCCACCGCGCGGCCGAGACCGCGCGAGGCGCCGCTGACGAGGACGCGCCGTCCATGGGCGGGCAGGTTCATGGGAGTTCGCCTTTCTGTTCAACCGCCGTTTATACGGGGGCGCGACCGTGTGCCGCGACACCGGGTGACGACAGGGAGAGAACCGTCTATGTCCCTCAACCGCAGAGACTTCGCCAGGCAGTCCGCCGTCGCGGGCGCCGGACTCGCCCTGAGCGGCGCCGTCGGCGCGCTCGCCACCGCACCGCAGGCGCTGGCCGCCGAGGACCCGCAGGAGGACCGACAGGACGGGCAGGACGGGCAGCAGGACCGGTACGGTCACGGGCACACGCTCGGATACGGGCCCCTCGTCGCCGACCCCGACGGCATCCTCGCCCTGCCCGAGGGCTTCGCCTACCGCGTCGTCACCCACAGCGGCGTGACCCGCCTGGAGTCCGGCGAGTTCACGCCCGAGAAGCACGACGGCACCGCCACGTTCGAGGGCCCGCGCGGCACCACGTACCTCGTGAACAACCACGAGCTCAAGGGCCCCCGCGCGAAGTGGAAGCACCCCGTCCCGCTCGCCGAGGGCCTGGTCTACGACCCGGCGGCCTCCGGCGGCTGCACGGTCGTCGAGGTGCACCGCGACGGCACCGTCGCCGAGTGGGTCGGCATCGCCGGCACCTCCACCAACTGCGCCGGCGGTCGCACCCCCTGGGGCACCTGGCTGACTTGTGAAGAGAACTCCGACCGCGCCGGTGTCAACGGCATGACCAAGGACCACGGCTACGTCTTCGAGGTCGACCCGTACGACCGCCGTGCCAACCGCGACCCGAAGCCGCTGAAGTTCTTCGGCCGCTACGACCACGAGGCCGTCGTCATCGACCCCCGGCGCGGCCACGCCTACCTCACCGAGGACGCCTCCGGTCCCAACGGCCTCTTCTTCCGCTGGGTCCCGCCCCAGGGCTTCACGCACGGCCGCGGGCGGCTGGCCACGCTCGCCGACGACGCCGGCCGCCTCCAGGCGCCCAAGTGCTACGACGCGGCAGGCCGCTTCGTCGACGACCTCTCCCGCGCCCCGAAGGTCGGCACCGTCTACGGCGTGGACTGGGTCGACGTCCCGGACCGCGACGCCCGCACCACCGCCGTGCGCAGCCAGTTCGGGCCCGGCGAGGTCACCCGCGGGCGCAAGCTGGAGGGCATGTGGTGGGCCGACGGCGGCGCGTACATCGTCTCCTCGTACGCCCGTGCGGAGAGCCCCGGCGCCCCGCACGACGGCCAGGTCTGGTTCTACGACCCGAGGCGCCGCACCCTCACCCTCAAGGTCCTGCTCGGCGTCAACGCCGCCCCGGACCAGGACGGCGCCTACGACGGCCCGGACAACATCACCGTCTCGCCGTACGGCGGCCTGGTCATCGCCGAGGACGGCGAGGGCGTCCAGCACCTGTTCGGCGCGACCGAGAGCGGCCGTACCTATCCGATCGCCCGCAACGACCTGAACGACAGCGAGTTCGCCGGCGTCGTCTTCTCGCCCGACGGAGACACCCTGTACGCCTGCATCCAGAATCCCGGCATCATGCTCGCGATCACCGGCCCCTGGCGCCGCCAGCCCCGCCGCTGACCCGCACCCGTAACCGGCGGCTCTTACCGTCCGGGTGACTGACATCTAACATGTCAGTCCATGGACGTCTTACGGCCGGTGGGCCGGACCCTGCTGCGCGACCGGGCGTACGACACGCTGCGCGAGGCCATCGTGCGCGGTGACCTCCCGCCCGGTTCCGTGGTCAAGGACAGCGAACTCGCCGAACGGCTCGGGCTCTCGCGCGCGCCCGTGCGCGAGGCCCTGGCCCGGCTCGGCGACGAAGGTCTCGTCGAGACCAAACCGCAGAGCTACACCCGGGTCACCCGGCTGGTGAGCCGGGTCGTGCGGGACGCCGCCTCCGTGGTGCGGGTGATGCACGAACTCGCCGCCCGCACCGCCGTCCCGCTGCTCGGCCCCGAGGGCATCCGGGCCATGCGCGAGGCCAACGAGCGGTTCGCCGCGGCGGTGCTCGCCGCGGACGTCGACGCCGCCCTGCGCGCCGACGACGAACTCCACGACGTCCTCGTCGGCGCGAGCGGCAACCACGCCCTCGCCGCCACCATCGAGCGCTACACCCCGCTGATCCGCCGCGTCGAACGGCATCTCTTCGGCGACGCCGGCACCTGCGTCTCCGCCGTCCTGCACACCCGGCTCATCGACGCCTGCGAGGCGGGCGACACGGAGGAGGCGGTCCGGGTGACCACGGAGATATGGCGGGCCCTCGAAGAGCTCGCGGACGAGGCCACCGACTCCTGAGAGGTCCCGCCGGCCAGGCCGGGGCGGCGGCCTTCCGCACGACCGCTCCCGTCCTGACCGGCGGGACCCCTCAGGAGTCCGGGTCCCTCCCCAGGAGCCCGGCCCTCGCCGCCTGTCATCTCACCCCGGGAGCACGCATGCCGACGATCGCCGACTTCGAGCGCTATCCGCTCCTCTTCGGACCCTCGCCCGTCCACCCCCTGCCGCGGCTCAGCGCCCATCTCGGAGGCGCCGCCCTGTGGGCCAAGCGGGAGGACTGCAACTCCGGCATCGCGTACGGCGGGAACAAGACCCGCAAGCTGGAGTACCTGGTCGCCGACGCCCTCGCGCAGGGCTGCGACACGCTCGTGTCCATCGGCGGCGTGCAGTCCAACCACACCCGGCAGGTCGCCGCCGTCGCCGCCCGCGCCGGACTGAAGTGCGTGCTGGTGCAGGAGAGCTGGGTCGACTGGCCGGACCCCGTCTACGACAAGGTCGGCAACATCCTCGTCAGCCGGCTCGCCGGCGCCGACGTGCGGCTGGTCAGGGCCGGGTTCGGCATCGGCTTCAAGGAGAGCTGGGAACAGGCGCTGCGCGAGGTCGAGGAGGCCGGCGGCAGGCCGTACGCCATCCCGGCGGGCGCCTCCGACCATCCGCTCGGCGGGCTCGGCTTCGCCAACTGGGCGTACGAGGTCGCCGAGCAGGAGCGGGAGCTCGGCGTCTTCTTCGACACGGTGGTGGTCTGCTCGGTGACCGGCTCCACCCAGGCCGGCATGGTCGCCGGCTTCGCGGCGCTCACCGAGGAGGGCGGCCCGGCCCGCCGGGTCGTCGGGATCGACGCCTCCGCGAAGCCCGGCCCGACCCACGAGCAGATCACCCGGATCGCCCGGGACACCGCCGCCCTGATCGGGGTGGAGCGCCCGCTCGGCGCGGACGACGTCGAGCTGGACGAGCGCTACCACGCGGGGGTGTACGGCATCCCGGACGAGGCCACCCTGGACGCGATGCGGCTCGCCGCCCGTACGGAGGGCATGGTCACCGACCCGGTGTACGAGGGGAAGTCGATGGCCGGGCTGATCGACCTGGTGGACCGGGGCGAGATCGGCCGGGACTCGACCGTGCTCTACGTCCACCTGGGCGGCCAGCCGGCCCTCAACGCGTACAGCGCGCTCTTCTAGGACCGCGGGGGGAGCCGCGGCCTCACAGGGCCTGCGCGGCGGGCTTCACCATGCCCCGGACGGTCCGGGACTTCACGAACTCGCCCAGTGCCGTCATCTCCCACTCGCCGGAGAACTGCTTGATGAGCTTGGCCATCATGACGCCCGTCTGCGGCTCGGCCGTGGTCAGGTCGAAGCGGACCAGCTCCTCGCCCGTGGCGGCGTCCATGAGCCGGCAGTACGCCTTGGCGACCTCGGTGAACTTCTGCCCGGAGAAGGAGTTGACGGTGAAGACCAGGCCGGTGGCGTCGGCGGGCAGCCGGCCCAGGTCGACCACGATGACCTCGTCGTCGCCCGCGCCCTCGCCGGTCAGGTTGTCGCCGGAGTGCTTGATCGCCCCGTTCAGGATGGACAGCTTGCCGAAGTAGCAGCTGTCCAGGTGGTTGCGCTGGGGGCCGTAGGCGATGACGGAGGCGTCGAGGTCGATGTCCTTGCCGCGGTAGGCGGGCTCCCAGCCGAGGCCCATCTTCACCTGGGAGAGCAGCGGGCGGCCGCCCTTGACGAGGGAGACGGTCTGGTTCTTCTGGAGGCTGACCCGGCCCTTGTCCAGGTTGATCTTCCCGGCGCCGGCGGCCGGCGCCGCGGGGGCGGGCGGGGCGGCCGGGGGAGCGGCCGGCATGGACGGGAGGGTCGCCCCGAGGCGCGGGTCCACCGGGGGAGCGGCGGACGCCGCCGGCGGGGCGGCGGGCGCGGGGGCCGCCGCGGGCGTGGGCGTGGGAGCGGGCTCCTCGTCGACGGAGACGCCGAAGTCGGTCGCGATGCCGGCCAGGCCGTTCGCATACCCCTGGCCCACCGCGCGGGCCTTCCACGCCCCGTTGCGGAGGTAGATCTCCATGACCACCAGCGCCGTCTCCGTGCCGAGCCGCGGCGGGGTGAAGGTGGCGAGCACGCTGCCGTCGTCGGCGTTGCGCAGGGTGGCGGTGGGCTCGATGCCCTGGAAGGTCTGGCCCGCGGCGTCCGGGCTCGCGGTCACCACGATCTTCTCGATGCCGGCCGGCACCGCGCCGGTGTCGACCACGATGGCGTCGGGCGCGCTGCCGCCGCCGGAGCGGTAGGTGACGCCGGGGCCCGCGGGCTGGTTGTAGAAGATGAAGTCGTCGTCGGAGCGCACCTTGCCGTCGGCGCCGAGCAGCAGGCCCGAGACGTCCAGCCGCACCGGGGCGGCGACGTCCACCGCCACGCGCGCGGCGCTGAGAGGGATGTTCGAGCCGGGGGTCATAGCGGTCATGCCCGGGTTAACGAGCGGGACCCCTTTGCCGTTCCCTTACCTTCCCCGGGTTCGGCCACTCCGGTTACGCGGATGGTCCCGGGCGGCGCGCTCGTTGCCGAAGCGGTACGCGCCCGTCCAGCGGGCCATCACCAGCTGCTGGTCCCCGGAGGCGGCCTCCGCGAGGAACTTCTCGGCGCGGGCTCCGCGCAGGGTGGCGGCCGCCCGGCCCTGGTGGGTGATGACGACGCTGCCGTCCGCGCGCTGTGCGTAGACGAATCCCCGTGGCTGTGGCATGACGGGCATCCTGCCGTTCCCGCCCAGGTCCGTCATATGAATATTCTTTCGGACCGTGGGTGGGAGTTCTTTCCGGACGCGGGACGTGGACGAGGCGCGCCAGGAGATCGACGCGCGCTATTACGCGAACTTCATGGACGTCATCGACGCTCGGGACCGTCCCTTCGCCGCGCGCTTCGACACCGTCGGGCTCGGGCCGTTGATGATCGGCGACCTCAGCTGCGGCGCGGACGTGCGGATGCGGTTCGGGGAGCTGGGCGCGTTCCACGTCAACGCGCCGATGAGCGGCACCATGGAGCTGTGCCAGGGCGCGGGCGGGCGCCGGCTGATCGCCACCTCCCGGGAGGCGGTGCTGCTCGACCCGGCCGGGGACACCGTCCTCGACCGGTGGAGCGGGGACTGCCGCACCCTTTCGGTCAAGATCGACGCGGCGGCGCTCCAGGACCGTCTGGAGCAGCTGCTCGGCCGCCCGGCGGGCCGCCGGCTCGCCCTGGGCTCCGTCCTCGACATCTCCCGCGGCCCCGGCCTGAGCTGGGTGACCTTCGCCCGGCAGGTGGCGGCCGGCGCGCTCGCGGGGGACGGTCTCGCCACGCACGAGCTGGTCGCGCGGCCGCTCCAGGAGGCGCTGCTCAACGGCCTGCTGCTCGCGGCCGAGCACCCCTGGCGGGACGAGCTGGCGCACCCGGGCGGGCCGGTGAGGCCCGCGCCGGTCAAGCGGGTGATGGACGCGGTCCGCGCCCGCCCCGAACACCCCTTCACCAGCACCGAGCTGGCCGCGCTCGCCCGGGTGAGCGTGCGCCGCCTGCAGGAGTCGTTCCGCCAGTACGTGGGGATGTCCCCGATGGCGTACGTGCGCGAGGTCCGCCTGGAGCGGGTCCACGAGGAGTTGCGGGCGGGCGATCCGGACGGGCTGAGCGTCGGCGACGTGGCCTGGCGCTGGGGGTTCACCCACCCGGGCCGGTTCGCGGCGCAGTACCGGGCCCGCTTCGGCGAGGCGCCGTCGCGCACCCTGCGCGGCTGACCGGGCGGAACCGGCCGCCTTCCGGTCGTCCGCTTCCGGTCGACTGCCTCCCGGTCGTTCGCCTTCCGGTCGACTGCCTCCCGGTCGTCCGCCTTCCGGTCGTGCGCTTTCCGCCGTCCGCCGTCCGCCGTCCGCCGTCCGCCTCCCGTCGACCGCCTTCCGCCTTCCGCAGTCCGCCTCCCGCCGTCCGTCTTCCGGTCCGCCGTGTCCGGATCCGCCGCGTTTCGCGGACAGTCGCCGCGCTCCCCGGCTCGCGATGATCTTGACCGGACCCTATCGTCGGACCGTCCGCGTGCGTCATGCGTCGCCCGCGTCGACCCGGGCCCCGGCCGGCTCCCCCGCATCGTCGGCCGGGCCTGTGTACTTCCGTCCGCGTCCCGCCGCCTTCCGGTGCCGGTCAGTGCGGCCAGCGCGGCGGGTCCACGCAGAAGTGGCCGCCCAGATAGAGGTCGTCCGCGCTCCCGGGAGCGGGCAGGCCCTTCTCCGCGATCAGCCGCTCCGCGAACACCTCGGAGTCGTCCTTCGGTTCGTAGCCGAGCGCCCGCGCCGACGACAGGTCCCACCACGCGCGCGTGTTGGCGGAGGAGCCGTACACCACCGTGTGCCCCACCCGGGGCGCGGTGAGCGCCGCGTGCAGCAGCCGGGCGCAGTCGGCCGGGCTGAGCCACATCGACAGCATCCGCACCGACGTGGGTTCGGGGAAGCAGGAGCCGATCCGTACCGAGACCGTCTCGACGCCGTGCTTGTCCCAGTAGAACTGCGCCAGGTCCTCCCCGAAGGCCTTGGACAGGCCGTAGTAGGTGTCGGGCCGGTGCGGGGTGTCGACGGGGACCGGCGGCTCGCCCGCCCGCGGCCGGGGAGTGAAGCCGACGGCGTGGTTGCTGGACGCGAAGACGACCCGGGGCACGCCCTCCTCGCGTACGGCCTCGTAGAGGTGGTGCAGGCCGGTGATGTTGGCGGCCACGATCGCGTCGAACCCGGCCTCCAGGGAGATCCCGGCGAGGTGGACGACGGCGTCCACGTCCCGCACGGCCTCCCGCAGCGCCTCGCGGTCGGCGAGGTCGGCGACGATCGCGTCCGGGGCGCCGGGGACGGGGACCAGGTCGAGCGGCCGGAGCGCGTAGCCGTAGCCGGGCAGCAGCTCCCGCATCAGGGTGCCGACGCCGCCGGCGGCGCCGGTGAGCAGAACGGTTCGGGGTGCGGGGTTCAAGGAGGCATCTCCGTCCATAGACCGTATTCACACACACGGAAGAGCCGCCACGCTAGGGACTGGGCTCTCGCACCGTCAAGAACCGGATACCGGAAGCCACTTCGCCGCCTCACGGATCCTTGACCGGCTCTTCCCTCCTGCCCTAGCGTGAGCATGTTCAAGAATATGGACAGCAGTCAGAATTCTGTACGAGTCAGCATCTTGTACGACAGGGAGTGCCCGTGACCACACCCCCGCTCGCCGACCGGCTCGACGGCCTGCTCTTCTTCCCCGTCACCGCCTTCGGCCCGGACGGCGGCGTCGACCTCGACGCCTTCCGCGCCCATGTCCGCGCCGGTCTCGACGCGGGCGCGGGCGCGGTCTTCGCCTGCTGCGGCACCGGCGAGTTCCACGCGCTCACCCCCGAGGAGTTCCGCGACTGCGTGGCCGCCGCCGTCGACGAGGCCGCCGGGCGCGTCCCCGTCCTCGCCGGCGCCGGATACGGCACCGCACTCGCCGTCCGCTACGCCCGGCTCGCCGAGGAGGCCGGCGCCGACGGACTGCTCGCCATGCCCCCGTACCTCGTCGTCCCCGACCAGGCCGGACTCCTGTGCCACTACACCGAACTCGCCGCCGCCACCCGGCTCGACGTCATCGTCTACCAGCGCGACAACGCCGTCCTCACCCCCGAGACCGCCGTCGCCCTCGCCCGCACCCCCGGCGTCATCGGCCTCAAGGACGGCCTCGGCGACCTCGACCTCATGCAGCGGATCGTCAGCGCCGTCCGCTCGGCCGGCCTCGACCTGCTCTACTTCAACGGCCTGCCCACCGCCGAACTCACCGGCCTCGCCTACCGCGGCATCGGCGTCACCCTCTACTCCTCCGCCGTCTTCTGCTTCGCCCCCGACATCGCCCTCGCCTTCCACCGCGCCCTCGCCACCGGCGACGACCCGACCGCGCACCGCCTCATCGACGCCTTCTACCGTCCGCTGGTGGAACTGCGCGCCAAGGGCCGGGGCTACGCCGTCTCCCTGGTCAAGGCGGCGGTACGGATGAACGGCCTGCCCGTCGGGGAGGTACGGCCCCCGCTCAGCGAGCCGGCCCCCGAACACCTGAAGGAGCTCGCCGCCCTCGTCGAGCGCGGCCGGGCCGCCCTCACCCGGGACGCCGGGGAGACCCGATGAGAGCCGGCGCCTTCCTCTACCCCTGGGACGTCGACGGCGACCCCGCCGCCCCCGCCCGCCTCGCCGAACTCGGCCTCGACCAGGTCACCCTCGCCGCCGCCTACCACTCCACGCGCGCGCTCACCCCCCGCCACCCCCGCCACCGGATCGTCACGGCGGCCCACGCGGCGGTCCTCTACCCGCCGGACCCGGCCCGCTGGGCGGGCCGCGCCCTCACCCCGTACCCCTCGGGCGACTGGGCACCGGGCGACGCCTACGCGCGAGCCGCGGACGCGCTCGCCGGCACGGGGCTCGCCGTCCACAGCTGGGTGGTCCTGGCCCACAACTCCCGGCTCGGCGCCGAACATCCCGAGACCTCCGTCGTCAACGCCTACGGCGACCGCTACCCCTGGGCGCCCTGCGTCGGCCAGGACGCCGTCCGCGAGCTCCTGGTGGAGCTCGCGGCCGAGGCGGCGGTCCGGCCCGGCGCGGCCGGGACCGAGCTGGAGTCCTGCGGCTGGTACGGCCTCGCGCACCTGCACGCGCACGACAAGACGGCCGGCGTCCCGCTCGACGACACCGCCCAGTACCTGATGTCCCTGTGCTTCTGCGCCTCCTGCCGGGAGGGTTACGGCAGACACGGCGCCGACCCCGACGAACTGGCCGGCGCGGTGCGGGCCGCCCTCGAACCGGTCTGGCGCGGCGCTCCCGCGGTCTGGGACTCCGGCCTCGCCGACGCGGCCCTCGCCTGGCGCCTTGCGGCCGCCCGCACCTTCCAGGAGGCCGCCGTCGCCGCCGTACGGGCCGCCGCCCCGCCCGGCTTCCGCGTCCTGCTGCACGCGGACCCGGTCCCGTACCGCTGCGGGGCCAACGCCGGCACCGACCCGGCGCACATCCTGTCGGTCGCCGACGGGGTGGTGACCCCGGCCGCCACCGTGGCCCCCTTCGCCGCCCACGCGCGCGTGCGAACCGTCCTCGCCGCCAACCTCCCCGTCGTCACCGGCATGGGCGGCTCCCCGCACACCCTGGCCGAGGACGCCGCGCGGGCCGCCGGGCAGGGCGCCACCGAACTCCGGCTCTACCACGCGGGGCTGGCGTCGGACGCCGACCTGGAAGCCGTACGGAAGGCCCTCACGGCACGGTGAGGGAGGCCCTGGCAGCCCGGCCCTCACGGCACGGTGACGGGGACCCTCAGGGCGCGGTGACGGGCCCTCACGGCGCCGTGACGAGGACCCTCGCGGCGCGGTGGCGGGGCCTCGCGGCGCGGTGACGGGGGCCCTCACGGCGCCGTGACGAGGACCCTCGCGGCGCGGTGGCGGGGCCTCGCGGCGCGGTGACGGGGACCCTCACGGCGCCGTGACCCGGCCGGGACGGGGCCGGGTCCTGGCCGCCGCCAGGACCCCGGCGCCCGCCGTCCCGGCGACGCCGAGCGCCACCAGCAGCGTCCGCACGTCCACCAGCGCCGTCAGACCGGCGCCCACACCCAGGGCCACCGCGTTCGGCACGAACACCAGGGTGTTCGCGGTGCCCGCCGCCCGGCCCACCGCCTCCGCCGGAACACGGCGCTGGACCGCCGTCATCGTGGCGATCAGCACCCACGGCAGCCCCACCCCGATCAGCACGCTCGCGCCGAGCGCCACCGCGTCGTACGGCAGCGCCCTGGCCGCCGCGCCCACCGCGAAGAGCGCGAGGCCCGCCGCCGCGAGCCCCCGCTCGGGGACCCGCCGCAGCAGCGGACCCGCGACGAGCCCGGCCGCCACCGACCCGGCGCCCTGGGCCGCGTACAGCACGCCCGCGTACGCGGGGGAGTGACCGAGACCCCGGTCCACCACGGCGTAGACCGCGGCCCCGTTGAGCCCCGCGAGCAGCATCGTGAAGCCGCCCGCGAGCACCAGCGGCCGCAGCGCCGCCGACGCCCACAGCAGCCGCGCGCCCTCGGCCACCCGGGGCCGCCGCCCGGGCACCGGCCGCTCCTCCGGCACCCGCAGCAGCGCGAACACCCCCGCCGCCACGGCGAAGGTCACCGCGTCCAGGAGTGCGACAGGGCCGCCGCCGTACCGGGCGAAGAGTCCCGCCGCAAGGAGCGGGGCGATCAGCTTCATGGCCTCGTTGACCGTCATCCGCAGCCCGTTGAGGTCCCCCAGCCGCTCCCGGTCGAGCGCCTCGGCCGCCAGCGCGGCCTCCGCCGCCTCGTGGACCGCGCCGTGCGCCCCGTACAGGACGAGGACCGCGAACATCAGCCAGATCCGGTCGGCCCGGTCGACCCACAGCAGCAGCGGCAGCAGCGCCGCCATGGCCAGGTTCACCGCCACCAGCAGCGGCCGCCGCCGCACCCGGTCCACCACCGCGCCGAGCAGCGGACCGAGGAGCGCGGGCGCCCACAGGGCGAAGGCGGTCAGGGCCGCCAGAGCGTCCGAACCGGTGAGGGACTTCACCCAGATCCCGGAGACCAGCCACATCGCCGTCGTGCCGAACCCCGACACCAGCACTGCGGTGAGATAGAGAGGAACACGCATGACCGCAGGCTGGCGCCTGAGGAGCGCGGTCCGGATCGGTCACCTTCCCTAGGCGGCGCTGCGGAGTTCCCGGTTCCGTTCGCCCGCGGGCGGGGTCGCGAACGCGACGCGCCGGTGCGCGCGGCGCATCATCCGGCGGACGACGTACGGATGGAGCCGGCGCACCACCCCGAAGTAGAGGCGGCCGTAGGTGTTGTGGAGCCGTACCGCCGTCGCCAGGGTCACGCTCTCGTCGTCGACCACCAGCGAGGCGCGGAAGTCCAGGTGGGACGCGTCCTCGCCGAGCATGAGCTCACGGCCCTCGGCGCCCCGCTCGGGGAAGGGCAGCAGATGGCGCCAGGCCCGCGGGTCGCGGGGCATCCCCGGGGCGAGCGGCAGGCGCCAGGCATCGGTGAAGTCGGGCCGCTCGAAGGCCCCCCTGAGCAGCCGGGCCCCGTCCGGGACCGGGACGGCGGCCGGCTTCACCCAGCGGAGCCGGTTGGCCAGCAGGGCGCGCCGGGAGCGGCGGGCCGGCGGGTGCGGCAGCGAACCGAGGGCGGCCCGCTCGGCGTTGTCGAAGATCTCCTCGACCATCGTGTCGTGCACCGGCTCGATCACCAGCTTGAAGAGGACGTACGCCACCGGGGGCATGGCCACGTCGAGGACGTGCGAGATCCGGCACCGGTCGGGCCCGAGCGGCTCGACGTCCAGCCGGTGGAAGCCCGCGCCGAGCTCGTCGTCGGTGTCGAAGCGGACGGACCGTCCGGGTTCATAGGCGGTGACGTGGTAGCGGACCGGCCCGTGGCCGCCGTCCGCGCCGATGCCGAGGGGCCGGTCGAGGACCATGGCCGGCCAGACCGGGGTGGGGAACAGGGGGTCGTCCGGCGCGGAGAGCCGGTCGACGAGGGCGCCGACGGTCTCGGCCGGGGCCTCGACGATCCTCTGGTGGACGTTGCGCACCGTGCGCATACCGCGCATACCGCACCTCCATACGGGAGCGTATGTTCACCGTACGGTACCGTACGGTGATATGCGCGAGCACGAGGACCCCCAGGAACGGCAAGCCCGCCGGAAGGGCGGAGGAGAGCCGGGCGGCACCCGGCGGAGCGGGACGCGAGGAGCCGGCCGCAAGCGCCTGACCGCCGACGACTGGGCGGACGCGGCCCTCGCCGCACTCGCCGAGCGCGGTCTCGCCGGAGTCGCGGTGGAGCCGCTCGCGGCCCGCCTCGGCGCCACCAAGGGCAGCTTCTACTGGCACTTCGCCAACCGTGACGCGCTCGTCGCGGCCGCCCTCGCCCGCTGGGAGGAACTGTCCACCGAGCGGATCATCACGGCCATGGAGGCCGCCGAACCCGACCCCGCCGCCCGCCTCGGCGCGCTCCTGCGCGCGGCGACCGCCTCGGCCGCGGACGACCCCCTGGAGGTGCGGCTGCTCGCCGCCGGCGACCACCCCGAGGTCGCGGCGGCCCTCGCCCGCGTCACCGAACGCCGGGTCGGCTACCTCGCCCACCTCTTCGAACTGCTCGGCTTCCCGCCGCCCGAGGC
This sequence comes from Streptomyces sp. NPDC126499, assembly GCF_040302485.1. Lineage (NCBI taxonomy): Bacteria > Bacillati > Actinomycetota > Actinomycetes > Kitasatosporales > Streptomycetaceae > Streptomyces > Streptomyces sp. NPDC126499. Next base: position 138,836 of record NZ_JBEOUO010000013.1, read on the forward strand.
CCGCCGCCGCGGCGTCCTCGCCTACACCAGCTACGTGGGCCACGCCCAGCTCGCCCACGCCGTCCCGGGCTCGGTCCCGACGGACCCGGAGTACCTGGCGGCGGTGTCGGACGCGCTCCTCAAGCCGTGACCGGGGCCTCTCCTCAAGCCGTGATCCGGGTCAAGCCGTGTTCCGGGTCAAGCCGTGTTCCGGGTCAAGCCGTGTTCCGGGTCAAGCCGTGATCCGGGTCAAGCCCTGACCCGGGTCAGGCCGTGATCCGGGCCGCTCCTCAAGCCGTGGCCTCGGCCGCCCGCCGCGTCTCGTGGCGCAGCGCCAGGCCCGTCGCCAGGGCTCCCGCCGCCTCCCACAGGCCCACGCCGAGGAAGCCGGCCGGGGCGCGACCGGTCAGCACGGCGAGGGTGAAGACCGTGAAGGTCAGCAGCCGGAAGGGAACCGTCCAGCGGAAGAAGGACTTCCAGTCGGCGAGGGCGGCCAGCACGTAGTACACGCCCATGTTGAGCGCCGCCATCGAGGAGGCGGTCAGGAACAGCACGGTGTGGTCGTCGGCCGGCCGGCCCGCCCGCGGGGCCAGACCCATCAGCCGGATCGTGGTGTCGGGGGAGACCAGGCCCACCAGACCGAGGGCGGCGGCCAGCACGCCGAAGACGGCCATCGTCCAGCCGGACGGGGAACGGGGCAGGCGTGCGTTCGAGAGCATGCCCCCTGCATTTCGTGCGACGGCGACCGGCCCTCAACCGGCCCCCGCGTCACGTCACTTCCCCTGAGGCGCCACCTCACTCGGCGACGCCCCGCTCGGGTGTGGCCTACTTCAGCGCGGCCTTCATCATCTTCTGCGCCACCGGCGCCGCCAGCCCGTTGCCGCTGACCTCCGAGCGCGCCGCGCCCGAATCCTCGATCATCACCGCGACGGCGACCTCCTTGCCGGTGGCCGGGTCCTTCGCGTACGACGTGAACCACGCGTACGGCGTCTTGCTGTTGTTCTCGCCGTGCTGGGCCGTGCCGGTCTTGCCGCCCACCTCCACGCCGCCGATCGCCGCGTTGGTGCCGGTGCCCTCGTCGACCACGGTCCGCATCGCGCTGCGCAGCTGCTCGGCCGTCGAGGAGGACACGATCCGCCGGGTGTCCCCGTCCTCGTACGTCTGCAGGGCGTCGCCGTCGGAGTCGACGACCTTCGACACCATGTGGGGGCTCGCCATGAGACCGTCGTTGGCGATGGCCGCCGACACCATCGCCATCTGGAGCGGGGTCGCCGTCACATCGAACTGGCCGATACCGCTCAGAGCCGTCTGCGCCTTGTCCATGCCGGACGGGTACACGCTCGCGTACGCCCGCACGGGCACGTCCAGCTCCTTGTCGTTGAAGCCGAACTTCTCCGCCATCGCCCGCACCTTGTCCTGGCCGAGGTCGACGGCCGCCTTCGCGAAGACGTTGTTGCAGGAGTAGCGCAGCGCGGTGCGGAGGGTGGCGTTCTCGCAGGGCGCGGACGCGTTCTCGTTGCGCAGCACGGTCCGGGTGCCGGGCAGCGTGTACGGGTTCGGGCTGTCGGTCGCCGTGTCCACGGAGCCGTAGAGCCCGTCCTCCAGGGCCGCCGCCGCGACCACCAGCTTGAACGTCGAGCCGGGCGGCAGCGGCTGCCGCAAAGCCCGGTTGACCAGCGGCTTGTCCTCGTCCTCGGTGAGCGCGCGCCACGCGTCCCCGTCCGTCAGACCGGCGATCCTCGACGGGTCGTACGAGGGCGTCGACACCATGCCGAGGATCCGGCCCGTCTTCGGGTCGATGGCGACGGCGGCGCCCTTCTTCTTCCCGAGCGCCCGGTAGCCCGCCTTCTGCACGGCCGGGTCGATCGTCGTCAGGACGGTCCCCGGCTTCGCGCTCTCGCCGGTCAGCACGGACAGCGGGTTCTTCAGCCGGGTGTCGGTGCCGTCCAGGACATCGGCGTAGATGCCCTCCAGCTGGGTCGCCCCGTACGCCTGCGAGCTGTAGCCGGTGACGGCCGCGTACAGCGCGCCGTCGGTGTAGGAACGCTTGTACGCGAGGTCGCCGCCCTTCGTCTCCTTCGATCCGGTGACCGGCGAGCCGGCCACGACGATGTTCCCGAGCGGTTGCGCGTACTGCGCGATGGTCTGCCGCCGGTTGTTCTTGTCGTTCGCGAGGGCCCGGCCTTCGTACGCCTGCACCCAGGTGGCCCGCCCGAGGAGGGCGAGCACCAGGAGCAGCGAGAAGACCGAGGCGCGCCTGATCGTCTTGTTCATCCCATATGCGGGACGAGCGGGCCGGCGGCCGGCGTTCCGGAAGTGTCCGGTTTCTCAGAGAACCTTCATGTACGGGCGGGCCTCCTCAGGCGCTCGGCCGGATGAACCCCGACTCGTACGCGACGATCACCGCCTGCGTACGGTCCCGGGCGCCCGTCTTCGCGAGGACGGCGGCCACGTGGGTCTTCACGGTCGCCGGGCCGACCCCCAGCAGGGCGGCGATCTCCGCGTTCGTCAGGCCCTTCGCCATGTGCCGCAGTACCTCCGCCTCGCGCTCGGTGAGGCGGGACACCCAGGCGGGCGGGGCCGGCGGACGGCGGCGGGCGTGCTCGGCGGCGAGGCCGCGAACGGCCGCCGGGTACAGCAGGGAGTCGCTGCGGGCGACCAGGCGGACCGCGCTCACCAGCTCCTCCGGCGCGGACCGCTTGAGCAGGAAGCCCGCCGCGCCCACCCGCAGGGCGTCGTACACGTAGGCGTCGTTCTCGAAGGTGGTGACCGCCACGATCCGGGGCCCGTCGGGGCCGGACAGGATCTGCCGGGTCGCCTGGATGCCGTCGATCCCGGGCATCCGCACGTCCATCAGGACCACGTCGGGCCGCAGCGCCCGCACCACCGATACGGCCTCGGCGCCGGTCGCGGCCTCCCCGACCACCTCCAGGCCCGGCTCGGCGTCCAGGATCACGCGCAGCGCGGTCCGCACCATCCGCTCGTCGTCGGCGAGCACGATCCTGAGGGGAGGGGTGTCGGATGCGGGTGCGGGTGCCAGTGCGGGTCCCGGCGCGGGTGCGGGCGCGGGCTGGGGGTCGGGGGCGGGCGAGGGCTCGGGCTCAGGGGCGCTCATCGGGCCCCTCCCGCCGGTCCGTGTCCTTCCGCAGGTCCGTGCGGTCCCGCCGGCCGCACCGGTCCCGCTGGTCCTTGCGGTCCCGTCGGCCGCACCGGTCCCGCCGGCCGCACCGGTCCCGCCGTCCGCGTCACTCCCGTCGGCCCGGCCGGTCCCACCGGCAGACGCGCGGACAGCAGCCAGCGGCCGTCGACCTGGCCCGCCCCGGCCGTGCCGCCGAGCAGCCGGGCCCGTTCGGTGATGCCGCGCAGGCCGCGCCCGCCGTCCGGGCGGGCGACCGGCGCCGCGGTGGTGAGCGGATTCTCCATGCTGATCTCCAGTTCGTCCCCCGACAGCGCGATCCGCGCCGTCACCGTCTCCCCGCGCGCGTGCCGCACGGCATTGGTGAGTCCTTCCTGCACGATCCGGTACGCCTCCCGCGACACCGCCTCCGGCAGCCCCGTCAGTTCGCCCCGCACCGTCAGCTCCACCGCGGGGCCCGCGCCCCGCAGCAGCGCGTCGAGGGCGTCCAGGCCGGGAGCGGCGAGCTCGCCGTCGTCCTCGCCGCTGCGCAAGAGGCCGAGGACCGCGTCGAGTTCGCCGACCGTGCGCCGGGTGGTCTCCTCGATCGCGGTGAGCGCCTCCCGTACGAAGGCGAGGTCGGCCACGCCGGAGTCGAGGACCCGGCGGGCGGCCCCCGCCTGGAGGGTGACGGCGCTCAGCGCGTGGCCCACCGAGTCGTGCAGTTCGCGGGCGAGCCGGTTGCGCACGGCCAGTTCGGCGGCGCGCCGCTCGGCGGCGGCCAGCCGGTCCGCCGGACTCGGCCCGAGCAGCCGGGGCGCCGCCCCCGCCAGGAGCGCGCCCGTCCCCGCCGCGGCGGCGGCGAGACCCAGCAGCATCAGCAGCCCGAGGGGCAGTCCGGCCCAGGCGAGCCAGGGCTCGTCCAGGTGCCAGAACCGTCCGATCTCCGAGGTCCGCAGCTCCGCCGAGAACGGCAGCGCCGCCACGGCGAGCGCGAACGGCGGAAGGGCCAGGCTGGCACCGCTGACCAGGGCGCCCGCCCCGAGGTGCAGCGTGAACCAGCCCGCGGTCCGCGCCTTGGCGTCCGGGCCCCGGGCGGGGCCCTCCGCGAACCGCCCCGGCGCCACCCCGCACAGCGCCCGCGCCGCCGCCACCGACATCGGGCGGGTCAGCGGGAAGAGCGAGGTGAGCGCGGCCAGCGGCAGCCCCACGGCGTACGCGCCGAACTGCACCACCGGGCTGTCGGCGAACATCGTCCCGCCGTCCGCGAACGGCCCCATCACCACGGTGCCCACCAGCCAGTACGGCATGAACAGGGCGCCGCCGAGGATCAGATGGAGCCAGCGCCGTCGGGACCGCTGCCCGAACAGGGCCCGCCAGGCCCGTCTCATGCGGTCCGGCTCCGCCGGCCCAGGACCACGGCCAGGCAGCCGGCCAGCAGGAATCCGGTGATCATCTCGACAGCGTACGCGGCGGTCGTCAGGCCCGTCGGCTCCTTCCCCGGATCGGCCAGGGGCAGCAGCGCCACCAGTGACATGTACGCGCCCCAGCACGCGGCCGCACCCGAGGACACCCAGGCCAGGGCCATGGTGGTGCCCACCCGCAGGCTCGCCGGGCGGCGCAGCGCGAGGGCGGGCACGGTGGCGGCGGCGACGAGCAGGAAGCCGGCGCGCGCGGCGTCCACGACCGCCTTGTCGGCGTCGTAGGAGGTGGCGCGTGCGAACGAGAGGTCCTCGGTCATGCCGCAGGCCCACAGCAGGTGCAGGGCGGCGGGTACGAGGGCGAGCACGGCACCGGCGACGGCGCAGGTCCGCACGCCGGGGCCGCTCACGGCGGCGGGCAGTTCGCCGAGGCGCCCGCGCCACACGGGGGCCCAGCGGTCACGGGCGTACAGGGCGAAGAGGATGCCGAGGCTCAGGCCCTGGATCATGAACCCGCCGTACACGACGGGGAAGACCCAGGCGTCGAGGAAGGGCTCGTCGGGCGGCCCGGCGGAGGCGGAGCCCGGCCCGCCGAGGAGGGCGACGACCACCTGGACGGGGTAGGCCGTCATGATCGGGGCGAGCAGACCGATGGCCGCCCACACGGGGAAGGCGAGCAGCCAGGCCCGTACCCGGAGGCCCCACGGCCGGGTGAGGAGCACGGCGAGGAGCACGACGGCCGCGTCGGCGACGACGGTGATCCCGTTGGCGACCGCCATCAGCGTCGGGTGCTCCAGGAGGACGCTGCCCTCGGGGATGCCGACCTCGCTGCCCGCCGTCCAGGCGATCTTGAGGACGATGTACGGCACGGTGCCGAGGACGGCGAGGGCGCGCAGCACCCGGCGCGGACGGCTCGCGGGTGCGGACGCGGGTGCGGGTGCGGGTGCCGGAGCCGGAGCGGTGGGTTCGGGGCGCGTCGGTGTGGTCATGCCCCCACCGTCCCGCCGGGACCGGCCCTCGCGCCTCCTGCCGTACGACGAACCGCCTCCGCCGCGCGGGGGAGGCGGCCCACCCGCAGGGACCGGAGCCGTCGGCTGGACCAGAGCCGTCGTCGGGCCGCGCGGATCAGAGCTGTCGGCAGGTCGCGCGGATCAGAGCTGTCGGCTGGTCGCCGGGACGAGAGCCGTTGTCGGGTCGCCGCGCTCAGAGCCGGCGGGTCGCGAGGGTGAGGCGGTCGCGGGCGTCGAACAGCGCGTCCTTGATGAGCTGTTCGTGCCCCGGGGTCAGCCGGGCCACCGGCACCGAGCAGCTGATGGCGTCGCGGGCCGGGGTGCGGTAGGGGATCGCGATGCCGAAGCAGCGCAGCCCGAGGGTGTTCTCCTCGCGGTCCACCGCGTAGCCCTGCTCGCGGATGACGTGCAGTTCCTCGATCAGCTTCTCGCGGTCGGTGATGGTGTGCTCGGTGAGCGCCGGGAGCGTCTCCGGGAGCAGCTTGCGGACCTGCTCGTCGCTGTGGGTGGCGAGCAGCGCCTTGCCGAGGGAGGTGGAGTGGGCGGGCAGCCGGCGGCCCACCCGGGTGAACGGCCGCAGATAGTGCTGGGACTGCCGGGTCGCCAGATAGACGACGTTGGTGCCGTCGAGCCGCGCCAGGTGGATGGTCTCGGTGGTGTCGTCGGAGAGCCGGTCGAGGGTGGGCCGGGCGGCGGCCACCACCTCGTCGCCGTCGATGTAGGAGGTGCCCACGAGCAGGGCGCGCACGCCGATGCCGTACCGGGTGCCGGTCGCGTCCGTCTCCACCCAGCCCAGCTCGACGAGGGTGCGCAGCAGCATGTACAGGCTGGACTTGGGGTAGCCGACCGCCTCCTGGACGGCGGCGAGCGAGTGCATGCCCGGCCGTCCGGCGAAGTACTCCAGCAACTCCACGGTCCGCACGGCGGACTTGACCTGGGCCCCGCCCGCGTCGTTGGTCGACATCGCCCTCGCCCCTCTCCCGGATCCCTCTTGTGGAGACGGCTCGGCCGTCCATAGAGTCCCTGTCGGGTTCACCTACAAGGACCGTGTTCAGAATAGCGAACAACATGGGTGAGAGGTGTGGCGTGGCAGCAGAATCAGCCGTGACGGCGGAACCAGTGTGGAGCGTGGACCCCCGGACGGGGAAGCCACGGGAACAGGTCGCCGTCGAGGCCACCGCCGAGGACGTCGACCGGGCCGTACGGGCCGCGCACGCCGCCCGTGGCGCCCTGGCCGACCGGACCGCCCGCGCCGCGCTGCTCCGCACCGCGGCCGAGCTCCTGGACGAGGCCCAAGCCCGGGTCGTCGAGACCGCCGACGCCGAGACCGCCCTCGGTCCGGCCCGGCTCACCGGCGAACTGGCCCGCACCACCGCCCAGTTGCGCTACTTCGCCGACATCGTCGACGAGGGCGCCTTCCTCGACGTACGGATCTCCCTCCCCGACCCCGACACCACGCCGCCCACCCCCGACCTGCGGCGCATGAAGATCCCGCTCGGCGTCGTCGCCGTCTACGCCGCCAGCAACTTCCCGCTCGCCTTCTCCGTCCCCGGCGGTGACACCGCGAGCGCGCTGGCCGCCGGCTGCCCCGTCGTGATCAAGGCGCACCCCTACCACCCGGCCACCTCCGAGCTCTGCGCCGCCCTGCTGCGCCGCGCCGCCGTCAAGGCCGGACTCCCCGAGGACGTGGTCGTGCTCGTGCACGGCTTCGACGCCGGAGTCGAACTGATCCGCCACCCGCTGGTCGCCGCCGCCGGCTTCACCGGTTCGGTGAACGGCGGCCGGGCCCTGTTCGACGCGGCCGCGGCCCGGCCCGTACCCATCCCCTTCCACGGCGAACTCGGCTCGCTCAACCCGGTGGTCGTCACCGAGGCCGCCGCCGAGGAGCGCGCGGAGGAGCTCGCCGCCGGACTCGCCGGCTCCATGACCCTCGGGCAGGGCCAGTTCTGCACCAAGCCCGGCTTCGTGCTGGCCCCGGCCGGCGCGGCGGGCGAGCGCTTCACGGCAGCCCTGACGGCCGCCCTCAAGGACGCCGAACCGGGCGTGATGCTCGCCCCCCGGATGCGGGGCCACTTCCTCACCGCCACCTACGAGGACGCCCAGGAGGACGGGATCGAGGCCCCCGTCCAGCCCGGACCCGGCGGACCGCACACCGTCGTGCCGGGCTATCTCCTCACCGACGCCGCCACCCTGCTCCAGGGCGGCCGTCAGGTCCTCCTCCGGGAGACCTTCGGACCGGTCACCCTGGTCGCCCGCTACGCCTCCCGCGAGGAGATCAGCGCCGTCCTCGCCCTGGTCCCCGGCAACCTCACCGCCACCCTCCACACGGCCGACGAGGACCCCGAGGCCGCCTCCCTGCTCGCCGAACTCGCCCCGCTGGCCGGCCGGCTCCTCGTCAACGGCTGGCCCACCGGCGTGGCCGTGGCCGACGCCCAGCACCACGGCGGGCCCTACCCGGCCACCACCACGCCCTTCACCTCGGTCGGCGGCACCGCGATCGAGCGCTGGCTCCGCCCGATCACCTACCAGTCGACCCCGCAGCACCTGCTCCCGCCGGAGCTGCGGGACGACAACCCGCTGGGCATCCCGCGCTTCTGAGATCCGGGACCCCGCGCTTCCGGGACCGGATCCCGCGCTTCTGAGATCCGGGACCCCGCGCTCCCTGGACCGGGATCCCCCGCTTCCGGGACCGGGATCCCGCGCTCCCGAGGCAAGGCCCTGCGCCCTTGAGGGCCCGCGGGCCGGAGCACCGCTCCGGCCCGCGGGCGGGCCACTACACCCGCACCACGATCTTCCCGGTGTGCGCGTTGGACTCCATCAGCCGGTGGGCGTCGGCCATCGACCCGAGACCCTCGAAGGTCTCCGCGACGACCGGCGCCAGCGAGCCGTCGCGCAGCCCCGAGCCGATGAAACCGGCCATCCGGGCGCGCCCCTCGGCCGTGCGCACCACCGCGCCGTTGGCGTAACCGCGCACGGTCAGCGGCCACTGCATCGGCACCTCGGCCGGCCGCCGGTCCAGCCAGCCGTACAGCACCGCCGTGCCCTCCGGGCGCAGCGCCCCACCGAGCCGGGCGAAGCCGGGGCCGCCGACCGCGTCGAAGACGACGTCGGCGCCCCGGTCGGCGGTGATCCGCCGCACCGCCGCGACCAGGTCCTCCTCGTCGGTGACCACCACGTGCGGGGCGCCGAGTTCGAGCAGCCGGTCCCGCTTCGCCCTCTCGCGGGTCGCGGCGATCGGCACCGCGCCGATCCGCAGCGCCGTCTGGATCGCGGCCGTGCCGACCCCGCTCGACGCCCCGGTGATCACCACATGGCCGCCGGGCCGCAGCCCGCCCGCCTCCACCATGCCGCCGTACGCCGTCGAGTACGCCAGCCAGGCCGCCGCCCCGGCCACCGCGTCCACACCCGCCGGGCGCGGCACCACGTACTCCTCCCGCAGCACCACCCGCTCCGCGTACACCCCGTGCACCCCGAAGTCGAAGTTGGCCGCCGCCATCACCGGATCGCCCGGCGCGTACGCCGTGACGCCCTCGCCGACCTCCTCCACCACGCCCGCCGCCTCGTAACCGAGCCGCGAGCCGGGCAGCGTGGCCGGGTAGTAGTACGCTCCCGAACGGAACAGCGCCTCCGCGCGGTTGAGGCCGATCGCCTCCACCCGCATCCGCAGCTCGCCGGGCCCCGGCGCCGGAAGCGCGATCTCCTCGACGCTCAGCACCTCCGGTCCGCCGAGCTCGTGGAACAGAACCGCCGTGGTCTTCGTGTCGTTTCCCATGGCCACGACGCTAGGCTCGCTCGGCGAGACGCTCCATGTCCCTCCGGCTCCCGTTCCTGTCCGATCGTCTCACCTCCCCGAGGGGGGCGGTACGGTGCCGGGCATGGACGTACTGAGCGATGCCATCGCCGCGATGCGCACCGGCCGCCCCCACTCCTCCCGCACGGTCAGGTTCGCGCCCTGGGGCTTCCGCTTCCCGCCCAGCAAGGGCGCCGGCTTCCACGTCGTCCTCCAGGGCACCGCCTGGCTGCTGCCCCCGCCCGACCCGCGCGCCCCCGGCGGTGCCGCCGCACCCGTCCGGCTCGGCCCCGGCGACGTCGTCCTGCTCGCCCACGGCACCGGCCACGGCCTCGCCGACCGCCCCGACACCCCGCTCGTCGATGCGGTCCCCGAGCCCGACGGCAGCTGGCCCACCCCGCCCGACCGCGGCCCGGTCGGCGCCGAGGAGACCCTGCTCCTGTGCGGCGCCTACCAGCTGAGCCGGGACCGCGCCCACCCGCTGCTGACCGAGCTCCCCCCGTACGTCCACATCCCCGCCCGGGTCGGCGCCCACCCCCGGCTGCGCGCCGCCGTCGAGATGCTCGGCGCCGAACTCGCCGAACCCCAGCCAGGATCCGACGCGATCGTGCCCGCCCTCCTCGACACGCTGCTGCTCTACCTGCTGCGCACCTGGTGGCTCACCGAACGTGCCGACCGCTCCACCGGCTGGTCCGCCGCGCTCGGCGACCCGGCCGTCGCCACCGCCCTGCGCGCCCTCCACGACGACCCGGCGCGCCCCTGGACGGTGGAGGAGCTCGGCGCCCTCGGCGGACTCTCCCGCGCCGCCTTCGCCCGCCGCTTCACCACCCTCGTGGGCCGCCCGCCGCTCGCCTACCTCACCTGGTGGCGCATGACCACCGCCGGCCGGCTGCTGCGCACCGACGACCTGCCCCTGCGCACCGTCGCCCAACGCGCCGGCTACTCCTCCGAGTTCGCCTTCGCCAAGGCCTTCAAGCGGGAGTACGGGATGGCCCCGGGCCAGTACCGCAAGGCGTCCTGAAGACCCTCCGGGCCGCCGAGCGCCGACACTAGGCGCGGTGGCGGGGCAGTCGCAGGGAGCCGAGGGCGGTCAGGGCGAGCAGCCCGGCGCTGATCAGCAGCGCGTCGCGCAGGGCCGTCCGCACGCCGTCGGCGGCGAGGGAGCCGAAGACCGCCACGGCAAGCGCCCCGGCCGTCTGCCGGATCGCGTTCAGCAGACCGGCCGCCGTGCCCGCGCGCTCCGCCGGCACCGCCTCCAGCATGGCGGCGATCAGCGGCGGCAGGGAGAAGCCGCAGCCCAGCGCCAGCGGCACCAGCAGCAGCGCCTGTACCGGCCGCGGCGTGCCCGCGTCCACGGTGAGCAGGCCGAGCAGCCCGGCCACCGCGACGACCTGGCCGACGACGATCGGCAGCCGCGCCCCGTACCGTGCCGCCACCTTCCCCGACAGCACGTTCACCCCGGCGAGCAGCCCCGTCATCGGCAGGAACATCAGGCCGGCGCCGAGCGCCGACAGGTCGAGCACCTGCTGGAAGAACAGACTGAAGACGAAGACCATGCCGTAGAAGGCGACCGTGTTGGCCGCGCCCGCCGTCACCGCGACGACCACCGTGGTGCGGCGGAACAGGCCCAGCGGCACCATCGGATGCCTCCGCCGCGCCTCGATCACCAGGAAGGCGGCGAAGAAGACCACCGCCGCCCCGAGCGCCCACCACGCCCGCGGGCCGTGCTCGATCGCCGCGAAGGTCAGCGCCGTGAGCGCGACCACGGCGGTCAGCTGACCCGGCAGGTCCAGCGGCGCGGGCCGCCGCGGCGAGCGGGCGACGAGGGTCAGCAGCGCGAGCGCCAGCAGGCCGAGCGGCAGGTTGACGAAGAAGATCCCGCGCCAGCTCCACGCCGTGGTCAGGGCCCCGCCCGCGACCGGGCCGAGGGCCACCGCCACCGTGCCGCCCGCCGCCCACAGCGACACCGCGCGGGCCCGCCGTACGGGATCGCCGTACGCCTCCCGTACCAGCGCGAGCGAGGCGGGCAGCATCACCGCCGCCGCGGCGCCCTGCACCGTACGGGCCGCGAGCAGCGACGGAAGGCCCGGGGCCAGACCGCAGGCGACCGAGGCCAGGGTGAAGACGACGACCCCGGCCGCGTACGCGCGGCTCGCCCCGATCCGGTCGGCGAGCGCGCCGCTGGACAGCAGCAGCGCGGCGAAGGGCAGGGTGTACGCGTCGACCACCCATTGCAGTCCGGTCATCCCGGTCCGCAGATCGGAACCGATCGCGGGCAGGGCCACGTTCACCACCGAGGTGTCGAGGGTGATGAGGGCGAAGCCCAGCATGGCGGCGGCGAGCGCGGGGCCGGACCGGTGCTGCGGGCGGGGGCGGACGGACTCGGGGGCGTCGACGCGGGGCGTGACGAGGTCGGTTGTGCTCATGCGTCCAGCCTGGTGATCAGCGGGGCCGTACAGTAGTGGCCGGAATGCCATATCCCCGGAGGTTCTGGCCATGACCCGTCTCCGGCGCGTCGCCGTCGTCGCCGCCCCGCCCGTCTCGATGTTCAACCTCGCCATTCCGGAGATGCTGTTCGGCAAGGTCGAGGTCGACGGCCGCCCCGGCTACGAGACCGTCATCTGCGCGCCCGACCCTGGCCCCGTCGCCACCACCGGCGGCCTCGACCTGCACGTGCCGCACTCCCTCGACGCCGTGGCGGCCGCCGACACCGTCGTCCTCGCCGGCAGCGGCTCGTACACCGACCCCGATCCGCGCATCCTCGACGTGCTGCGCCGGGCCGCCGCCGACGGCAAGCGGATCGCCTCGATCTGCACCGGCTCCTTCGCGCTCGCCGCCGCCGGGCTCCTCGACGGCCGCAGCGCCACCACCTACTGGGCCTACCGCGATCTCCTCGCCGAACGCCACCCGGCCGTCGACCTCCAGGACGACGTCCTCTTCGTGCAGGACGGACCGCTGCTGACCTCCTCCGGCTACGCCGCCGGCATCGACCTGTGCCTCCACGTCATCCGCACCGACCACGGCGCCGCCGTCGCCAACACCGTGGCCCGGCTCGCCCTCGTCGCACCGGTACGGCCCGGCGGCCAGACCCAGTTCACCCAGACCCCGCTGCCGCCGGAGCGCGGCGTCTCCTTCGCCGGTACGCGCGCGTGGGCCATGGAACGCCTCGACGAACCCCTCACCCTCACCGACCTGGCCCGGCACGCCGGCGTCTCCGTCCGCACCCTGTCCCGTCGCTTCCTCGCCGAGACCGGCGTCAGCCCCCTCCAGTGGCTGCTGCACCAGCGCATCGAACGGGCCAAGGAACTCCTGGAGACCACCGCCCTCCCCATGGACCGCCTCGCCCGCGAATCCGGCCTCGGCAGCGCGGACTCCCTCCGCCACCACCTCCTGCGCAGAACGGGGCTCACGCCGAGCGCGTACCGGGCGTCGTTCAACCGGCTGACGGGGGTTGGGGCGGCGGCGGGGGCGGGGGCCGGTGCCGGTGTCGGGGCGGGTGCCGGTGCCGGTGTCGGCGCGGGTGTCAGCCGCCTCACACCGGGTCCGGCGGTGGAATGAACGCGGCGGGCCGGGGCGTTCCCGCAGGTCATCGCAAGGCATGGCCTGCTGGGACGAAACCTACGAAAGCCCCGCCCGTGCGCCGGACGGGTGGCACACAGGCGGGGCGGGTCTGACCCCCCGAACTGTGTTGGTTCCTGCGCCCCGAGGGCGGGGGCGTGAGTGGCTTGTCCCGCCCGACACCGTGACTCTGATCCGCTGAACGACTACCAGCCGCGTAGGTCGCGTACTCCCACTGCCTCGCGTCGGTGCACTGATTCAGTCTCTTGCTGGTCATCCTGCGTCGTCCCCTCAGGTCGCGTTGCCTGATCGTCGCGCCGCTCGCGGGGACGTGGGAACTACGTACATTTCCCACTTCGGGACGTCCCGCATGAGGTAGAACGTCCCCCAGGGAGTCACGGAGTGTAGGGAACCGGCCGGTGGACATACGCAGCCCTCGCCGAGGCAGCGGACGTTGACCCGAAGAGCGTTGAGCGATGGGCGAACCTGGGACGCACGCCGCGGCGAGTGACGGCGCTCAAGGCTGCCGAAGCACTGGGGGAAGACGTCCACGCGCTCTGGCCGGCGCTCAGGCAGGCGCGTGCGGCACGGGCCGTCAGCCCCGAACTGGTCACCCTGTACGACCAGCGGGCAGACCTTCCCGTTTCCACGTTCGTTGATCTGTTCAGTCACGCCAGCGAGCGAATCGACGTGCTCGTCTACGCGGCCGTATTCCTGCATGAGGCGTATCCCCGCCTCAACGACCTACTGCGGGAGCGGGCTGCCGAAGGGTGCAAGGTCCGAATCGCGCTGGGAGACGCCGACAGTGAGAACGTCCAACAGCGCGGGAGGGAAGAGAGGTTCGGGCACGGCATTGAGTCACGCTGCCGACTCGCCCTGATGCACTACCGACCGTTGCTGCGTGTTCCGGGGGTGGAACTGCGGACGCACGAAACCACGCTCTACAACAGCCTCTATCGCGCTGACGATCAGATGTTGGTCAACGCTCATGTCTGGGGCGTGAACGCTTACGGGGCGCCAGTCTGGCACCTTCGGCGGCACGGCAACGGAGGGATGTTCGACACCTACACGGAGAGCTTCACGGCCGTGTGGGAGACCGCCCAACTCGTGGAAGGCTGAGCCCATGGCGCGCACCGAGTACTACGACGACCCGAACGCCCCCGAGCCCAACAGCCTGGTCGTGGCGGCCTCAGCCGTCGTGACCGACGACCGAGGCCGCATCCTGCTACAGCGCCGGCGGGACAACGACCTCTGGGCACTGCCTGGTGGCGGAATGGACATGGCCGACTCACTGCCCGGAGCGGCTGTACGGGAAGTCAAGGAAGAGACGGGGCTGGACGTCGAAGTCACGGGCCTCATCGGTACGTACACGGACCCGCGTCACATCATCGAGTACAGCGACGGGGAAGTGCGGCGACAGTTCAACGTATGTTTTCGGGCCCGGATCATCGGCGGAGAACTCGGCATCTCCGATGAGTCGACGGAACTCCGCTTCGTCGACCCCGAGGAACTGGAGAAGCTGCCCATGCACCACACCCAGCGGCTACGGCTGGCGCATTATCTGGAGAACAGAGATCAACCGTATCTCGGCTGAGTCTCCCTCCATTCCTGTCCGCACAGCAGTCGAAATGCGGAGAAGTCCCGCAGCCATACCCGTGCGCGATCGTCTCGTCGCCTCGGGCCATGGTGAACCACCGTGCGGCCCGGTTGCCACCCGGCGGGGGCGAGGTTGTGCATCCGGGCGAAGCCGAGCCGGGGGGGATGGCCAGTCCGGTGCCCTGATAGCCGCCGTCGGCGAGAGGATCGGTGTCAGCCGCCTCACACCGGGTCCGGCGGTGGAATGAACGCGGCGGGCCGGGGCGTTCCCGTCACGGAAACAGCCCGCCCGCCGTCCCCGTCGAGGAGAGAAGCCCCCATGCGCGTCGAGATCTGGAGCGACATCGCCTGTCCCTGGTGCTACATCGGCAAGGCCCGCTTCGAGAAGGGGCTCGCGGCCTTCGCCCACCGGGACGAGGTCGAGGTCGTGCACCGCTCCTTCGAGCTCGACCCGAACCGGCCGAAGGGGGACACCGCCCCCGTCCTGGAGATGCTGGCGAAGAAGTACGGGCGCACCCTCGACGAGGCGCGTGCCATGGAGGCCCATGTCGCCTCCAACGCCCACGCCGAGGGCCTGGAGTACCGCAGCGAGGGGCGCGACCACGGCAACACCTTCGACATCCACCGTCTGCTGCACCTGGCGAAGGACCGCGGCCGGCAGAACGAGCTGCTCGATCTGGCCTACCGGGCCAACTTCGCCGAGGAGCGCTCGGTCTTCGACGCCGGGACGCTGGTGGCCCTCGGCGTGGAGGCCGGGCTGGACGAGGGCGAGGTCCGCGCGGTCCTGGCCGACGAGTCCGCGTACGCCGACGCCGTACGGGCCGACGAGCGCGAGGCGGCCGAACTCGGCGCCAACGGGGTGCCGTTCTTCGTCCTCGACCGGAAGTACGGGGTCTCCGGCGGCCAGCCCGCCGAGGTCTTCACCCAGGCCCTGGAGCAGGCATGGCAGGGCCGCACCCTCCAGCCGGTCGGCGGGGACGCCGCCGCCTGCGACGTCGACGGCGGCAACTGCTGAGCTGACGCTATAAGTAAATCTTGGGGACAGCCCGCGACTTTAGGCAATTGACTTTGAGTCGCGGGGGATCCAGGCTGTGGCCATGGAATCTCTGGAAGCCACGGAAACCCTGGAGCCCCTGGGCGGCGCCGAGTTCGCCCCCCGGCAGGCCTACCTCAACACCTCCGCCTGTGCCCTGCTGCCCCGCCGCACCGTCGAGGCCGTCACCCTCCTCGCCGAGGAGACCGCCGCCGGCCGCCCCGACGGCGCGGGCAGCTTCGATGTCGTCGACGAGGCCCGCTCCGCCTTCGCCCGGCTCGCCCACGTCACCCCCGACCGGGTCGCCGTCGGCAGCTCGGTCTCCGTCCACGTCGGCATGGTGGCCCAGTCGATGCCGGCCGGGGCCGAGATCCTGTTCCCCGAGGGGGACTTCTCCTCCGTCATCACCCCCTTCACCGTCCGCGGCGACCTGAAGACCCGTTTCGTGCCGCTGGAGCGGCTCGCCGAGTCCGTCCGGCCGGAGACCGCGCTCGTCGCCTTCTCCGCCGTGCAGTCGGCGGACGGCCGTACGGCCGACTTCGCGGCGATCCGCGCCGCCGCGGCGGCGCACGGCGCCCGTACCCTGCTCGACGCCACCCAGTCCGCGGGCTGGCTGCCGCTGTACGCGGGGGAGTGGGACTACACCGTCTCCGGCGGCTACAAGTACCTGCTCTGCCCGCGCGGCGCCTCCTTCCTCACCGTCACCGAAGAGGCGCAGGACACGCTGCTGCCCATCCACGCCGGCTGGGTCACCGGTGAGCAACTGTGGGTCAACAGCTACGGCCCCGTGCGCGAACTCGCCCGCTCGGCCCGCCGCTTCGACGAGCCCGCCGCCTTCCTGTCGTACCACGGGGCGGCCCGCTCGCTCGCCCTCCTCGAGGAGATCGGCATCGAGCGCATCGAGGCCCACAACAAGGCCCTCGCCGCCCGCTTCCGGGCCGGTGTCACCGCCCTCGGCCACGCCCCGGTGCGGGACGACTCGACGGTGGTCGGCGTCCCCGGCCTCGGCGACCGCAGTGCCGCCCTGCGCGAGGCCGGCGTGCTGCTCTCGGCCCGCGCCGGCAACCTGCGGGCCTCCTTCCACCTCTACAACTCCTCGGCTGACGTCGACCGCGCCCTCGACGTCCTGGCGGGCTGAGCACCAGGGCCGACCCCCGGGCCGACCGCCAGGGCCGACCCCCGGGCCGACCGCCAGGGCCGACCCTCAAGGCCGGGCATGGGCGTCCGGCGCGGGGGCTGAGCCCTGGGGTCGAGCGCCGACCGCCAGGGTCGGCCCGTACGCGGTCTACGCGCCGCCCCCCGGCGGCGGGCAGTCGCCCGCCCCGTCCCCCGCCCCGTCGCCCGCCTCGTGGCGCAGGTTCTCCTCCAGGCGGCCGAGCAGCCGCATGAGCTCGTCCCGGTCGGCCGTACCGAGCCCGGCCAGGGAGTCCTCCTCCAGGCCGGACCACACCCCCTCGACGCGGGCCCGCAGCGCCTCGCCCTCCTCCGTCGCCTCGACCAGCACGGCCCGCCGGTCGGCCGGGTCGGGGCGGCGGCGGACGTGGCCGCACTGCTCCAGGCGCTGGAGCATCTTGGTGACCGTCGACGGGTCGAGCCCGAGCGACTGGATCAGGGCGGACTGGCGCACCGGGCCGCAGTCCCACAGCGCCATCATCAGGAACTCCTGTCCCGGATAGAGGCCCAGCTCCCGCAGGCGCCGGCCCGCCGCGATCCGGTGCAGCCGGGCCACCCGGGACAGGGCGTAGCTCAGCGGGCCGCCGCGGGCGGCGGACGGCAGGCTGTCCGCCGCGGCGGTACAGGCGGGATCCTTCTCGGGCATCTGCGGCTCCTCGGGAGGTCTCTTCCTCCCAGATTATCTTGGTCGGCCAATCAATGCGTTACAGTGGCTCGCACGGAGATAGTTGGCCGACCACATAAACTGTGAGGGAACCGCCATGACCACCGCCTTCGACCCTGTCGACCTCGCCGGCACCCGCCTCGCCAACCGCATCGCCATGGCCCCCATGACCCGCAGCCGGGCCGACGGCGAGCGCCGCGTCCCGACCCCGCTCACCGCCGAGTACTACGCCCAGCGCGCCTCCGCGGGCCTCATCGTCAGCGAGGGCATCCAGCCCAGCGCCGTCGGCCAGGGCTACCCCAACACCCCGGGCCTGCACAGCAGGGAGCAGATCGCCGCCTGGCGCGAGGTCACCGGCGCCGTCCACGAGCGCGGCGGAAGGATCTTCGCCCAGCTGATGCACGCCGGCCGGATCAGCCACCCCGAGGTCCTCGGCGACGGCCTCCACCCGGTCGCCCCCTCCGCCGTCACCCCCGCCGGACAGCTCTTCGCCGGCACCGGCCTCATCGACTTCGTCGCCCCGCGCGCGCTCACCGCCGACCAGGTGCGCGAGACCGTCGCCGACTTCGCCGCCGCCGCCCGCAACGCCGTCGAGGCCGGCTTCGACGGCGTCGAGATCCACGGCGCCAACGGCTATCTGGTCCACCAGTTCCTCGCCACCGGCTCCAACCTGCGCACCGACGAGTGGGGCGGTCCGGTCGAGAACCGGATCCGCTTCGCCGTCGAGGTCGTACGCGCCGTCGCCGAGGAGATCGGCCCCGAGCGCACCGCGATCCGGCTCTCCCCGGCCAACCCGTACAACGACATCACCGAGACCGACACCGAGGAGACCTACACGCGTCTCGTCGACGCCCTCGAACCCCTCGGCCTCGCCTATCTCCACGTCACCGAGGTCCAGCCCGGACGGCGCGAACTCACCCTCGCCCTGCGCAAGCGGTTCTCCGGTGCCTTCGTCCTCAACCCGGCCACCGACGGGCCGACCGGCCCCGAGTCCCTGGCCCTGATCGAGGACGGCACCGCCGACCTGATCGCGTTCGGCGCGCTGTTCCTCGCCAACCCCGACCTGCCCGCCCGCCTTAAGGCCGGCGGCCCGTACAACACCCCGGACCCGGCCACCTACTTCGGCGGCGACCACCGCGGCTACACCGACTACCCGACGCTGTAGTCCTGCCCGACCCTTCGGCCACGGCGGGCGGCCACGGGAAACCCCCACGGGCCGCGCCCGGGCCGCCCCCCTGCCGGCGGCGGCCACGGGACCGTACGGGCTGCGCCCAGGCCCCTCCGCGACGTCGGGCGGCCACAGGCGCGTACCGGCTACGCCCAGGCCCCTCCGCGACGTCGGGCGGCCACAGGCACGTACCGGCTGGCTACGCCCACGCCTCCGTGACCGCCCGGCGCGCGCCCTCCAGGTCCACCGGGCGCCCACTGTCCGCCAGCGCCGCGCCCAGCGCCGCCAGCGAGGACTGCACCGCGCCCCGGGTCGCGTCCACCCCGTAGTGGTTCACCCGGATCATCTCCTTCGCCAGCGCCCCGCCACCCGCGATCAGCGGCAGCGACGGGTCCGCGGCCAGCGCCTTCGCCACCAGCTCCGAGGCGTCCACCCCGGCGGGGGACCGCAGCGTCGTGGCGACCGGGGCCGCGTCCTTCGCCTCGTGGACGTACGGCTCCAGACCGCCGCCGAGCGCCAGCGCACCCGCGCGGGTCGCCGCCGCGGCCGAGGCGTGCCGGGCCATCAGCGCGTCCAGGCCCTCCGCCTCGATCCGCTCCAGACACGCCTCGAGGGCCAGCATCTCCAGCTGCGCCGGGGCGTGCAGCAGAGCCTTCCGGCCACCGTCGATCCACCGCTCCTTCCAGTCCAGGAGGGAGAGGTACGAGCGGCGCGGCGCGGCCGGGTTGG
Organism: Streptomyces sp. NPDC126499; assembly: GCF_040302485.1. Lineage (NCBI taxonomy): Bacteria > Bacillati > Actinomycetota > Actinomycetes > Kitasatosporales > Streptomycetaceae > Streptomyces > Streptomyces sp. NPDC126499. Next base: position 158,072 of record NZ_JBEOUO010000013.1, read on the forward strand.
CGGCGAACCGCTCCCAGGCCCGCTCGCTCACCGACACCGCCGAGACGCCCGCCGGACCGCCCATCGCCTTCTGCGCGCCGATGATGCACATGTCGACGCCCCAGGCGTCCGGCAGCACCGGCTCGGCGCCGATCGACGCCACCGCGTCCAGGTAGAACAGCGCGCCGTGCGCCCGCACCACCTCGCCGATCTCCGCGACCGGATTGGTGTTCCCGGTCGCCGCCTCGGCATGCACCAGCGACACGAAGTCGATCTCCGGGTGCTCCTCGAAGGCCCGCGCCACCTGCTCGGCGGTCACCGCCGTGTGGAAGGGCACCTCCAGGTCGACCACGGTCGCACCGCAGTCGCGCAGCCAGTTGCCGAAGGTCTGCCCGTACGGACCCGTGACGACGTTCAGCGCCGTCGACCCCGGCCGCGCCCCGCTGCGGATGCAGCCCTCCAGCGGCAGCAGCGCCTCGCCCTGGGTGATCACCACGTCCTGCTCCGTGCGGAGCAGCGCGGCGACCCGCCGCTCGATCGACGCGAACTGCGCGGCGGTCAGCGGGGCCAGGTCGAGCAGCGGATGTGTCACGGTCACGGTGGTGCCTTCTTCTCATCGCATACGGGGGTACGGGGGTACCCAGGAGGTACGGGTGGAGCTCCGGGCCAGCGTAACGGGGCACCCTCGTAGAGTGCGGGTATGAGCGATGACGCGGTGCTGCATGTGAAGGGGCGGGTGCTCGTCGGCCCGGAGGACGTACGGGACGAACTGTGGTGCGTCGACGGGCGGATCACGTTCGAGCGGCCGGCCCGGCTCGCCGGGGACGCCGTGACCGTCGAAGGCTGGGCGCTGCCGGGCCTGGTCGATGCCCACTGCCACGTCGGCCTCGACCAGCACGGCCCCGTCGACGAGGTCACCGCCGAGAAGCAGGCCGTGACCGACCGCGACGCCGGCACCCTGCTCATCCGCGACGCCGGCTCGCCCTCCGACACCCGCTGGATCGACGAGCGCGAGGACCTGCCGAAGATCATCCGGGCCGGCCGGCACATCGCCCGCACCCGCCGCTACATCCGCAACTACGCCCACGAGATCGAGCCCGACGAGCTCGTCGCCTACGTCGGGCGGGAGGCGCGGCGCGGCGACGGCTGGGTCAAGCTGGTCGGCGACTGGATCGACCGCGGCCTCGGCGACCTGGCCCCGTCCTGGCCCCGCGCCGAGGTCGAGGCGGCCATCGCCGAGGCCCACCGGCTCGGCGCCCGCGTCACCGCGCACTGCTTCGCCGAGGACTCGCTGCGCGACCTGGTCGAGGCGGGCATCGACTGCGTCGAGCACGCCACCGGCCTCACCGAGGACACCATCCCGCTCTTCGCCGAGCGCGGCGTCGCCATCGTGCCCACCCTGGTCAACATCGCGACCTTCCCGCACCTCGCGGACGGCGGCGAGGAGAAGTTCCCGCGCTGGTCGGCCCACATGCGCCGGCTCCACGCCCGCCGTTACGACACGGTCCGCGCCGCCTGGGACGCCGGCATCCCGGTCTTCGTCGGCACCGACGCGGGCGGCTCCCTGCCGCACGGCCTGGTCGCCGCCGAGGTCGAGGAGCTCACCAAGGCCGGCATCCCGGCCCTCGACGCCCTCTCCGCCACCACCTGGCGCGCCCGCTCCTGGCTGGGCCGCCCCGCCCTGGAGGAGGGCGCGCCGGCCGACCTCGTCGTCTACGGCGAGGACCCGCGCGCCGACGTCCGGGTCCTCGCGGCACCCCGCCGCGTGATCGTCAACGGCCGGGTGATCGGCTAGGTCCCGCCCTCGTCGGCCGCCGGGCGGGGGCGGGACCCGCGAGGAGAGACGCCCCTCAGGCGCGGGAGAAGAACGCGAGGCGCGCCTTCTTCTCCGGGATGAAGACCTCCGGCAGGTCCACCTCCGGCAGCACGACCTCCGGACCCAGCTCGAACCCGGCCCGTACGAGCCGGGCGATCGCCTTGTCGTTGGCGGCGTCCGGCTCGCCCACGATCCGGGTGCGGCCGGTCAGCGCGAAGTCGATCAGGGCCGTGAGCAGGCTCTCGGTGAAGCCCCGCTCCGGCGCGGACGACGGCCCGACGAACAGGTGCACGCCGATGTCCCCCGGCCGTACCTCGTAGCACTCGGAGACCCGGTCGGCCTCGGGGTCGTACGTCTGGAAGAGCGCGACCGGCACGTCGTCGCGGTGCACCAGGAAACCGTGGTGGGTGGTGAGCGAGTCGAGGTGCGCGTAGATCTCCCGCACCTGCTCGACGGTGGTGCCGTTCATGCCCCAGAAGCGGGCGCGCTCCTCGTTCACCCAGGCGTGGAGGAGCGGGGCGTCGCGCTCGGGGTCGACGCGGTCGACCCGGACGGTGCCGAAGCCCTCGACGGTCCGGACGTACTCGGTTCTGCTCATGCGGTTTCCTTGGTGAGGTGGTTCCAGTCGGTGGTGACGGGGGCGAGCTCGCCCCGCAGCCACAGGGGGAGCTGATCGCGGTGGTGCGGGTCGCCGGCCACTCCGGAGGCGCCGAACGGCACGACCCACAGGCTCCGGTCGCGGTCGGCGAGATCCCAGACGTAGCGGGCGGCCGAGGCGCGGGCGCTGCGGTCGGTGAACCCGGGCACGCTGGAGGTGGACAGCACGCAGTCGTGGTCGCCGCCGAGCCCCGGCCACTGGTCGTCGTCCTCGTCCGGCAGGGCCTGCCAGGGCGCCAGCCGGTGCGTCACCCCCCACGCGGGCGGGGTGCGGCCGGCCGTGACCTCCGCGCCGATCTCCTCCAGCGCCTCACCGACGATCCGCGCCACGTCCGCGGCCGGCACCGGCCCGGACACGAGCAGCGTCTCCAGGGCGAACGCGACCCGGGGGCCGAGGGCCAGCCAGGGCTGGAACAGGGCGGGGTACGGGGCCGGTTGGCGCAGCTCCGCGAAGACCTCGTGCCCTGCGAGGCGCCGTACGACCGCCCCGCGCACCGCCGCGTACAGCCCGGCGTCGGTGCTGTCGGCGGCCATCCGCCGGTCCCAGCCGAGCAGCCGCTCGCGCACCGCGCGGGCGGCGGGGGACAGCTCGCCGTCCCCCGTCCTCCGCACCGCGTCGAGCAGCCGGCGCGCGGACGGGTTGTCGGTGTCGGTGTGGACGGCGGCCGTCGCGGCGGGCGTCCAGGACGAGGAGGCGTCGAGCAGCGCGGCGATCCGCCCGGCCCGGTGCGGCGGCGCGAACTCGACGCCCAGCGGTGCGGCGAGCCCGCGCGCGTTCGCCATCACGGCGTAGCCGTCCACCTCGGCCCTCGGCATCTCCCGGCCCCGCGGCTCCCACGCGTGGTCCGCCTCCCACGCCGGTACGACCCGCAGCTGGTTGGCCCGGTCGCGTACGGGCACGTATCCGGCGACCCGGTGCAGCAGGCCGCCGTCGACGTCGGCGGCCTGCACGACGTTCACCGGCTCGACCCAGCGGTCGAGCGCCCGGTCGACGTCCTCGACGCGGCGCGCCCGCAGCAGCGCGGGCAGCACGGAGAAGCCGAGCTCACCGGTGACCCGGGGCGGGCAGCGCAGGCTGATCGCCTCCCACTCGGCACCCGGGGCACCACCCGGGACGCCCGGGGCACCCTCGACGCCCTGGATGCCCTCGGTGTACGCGGCACCCTCGGCATCCTGGACGCCCTCGGTGTACGTGGCGGCCTTGGCCCCCTCGCCGTCCTGGACGCCTTCGGCGTACGCGGTACCCTCGGCATCCTGGATGCCTTCGGCGTCCCCGGCGGCCCCGGTACCCCCGGCACCCTCGGCCTCCGACAAGGTGGCCGGCGAGGCGACCGGCCCGGCCTCCGGAGCGCCCGCTCCGCTCGGGACCCGGCCCCCGTCGGCGGCTCCGTCCCCGTCCGCGTCCCCGACCGGGGCGACGTCCGGGGTGCCGCCCGGCGCCCCGCCCGCCGGGCCCTCCGCGCCGATGATCACCGGTCCGCGGGCCGTCTCGATCACCTCGATCGCGACCGGCTCGGGCAGGCCCTTCACGTGGACCGTCTCCGTGTGCGCCGTGGCCGGTTCCCAGCCGTCCGGGCCGAGGGCCTCGACCCGGCCGTCGGGGAGGCGGCGGAGGCGTTCGCGGTAGAGGTCCTGGTAGTCGGCCATCGCGTTGGTGATGGCCCAGGCGACCCGGCCGGTGTGGCCGAAGTGGGCGAGGCCGGGCACGCCGGGGACCGCGAGGCCCAGCACGTCGTACTCGGGGCAGGACAGGCGGATCTGCTGGTAGACGCCGGGCGCCTCGATGAAGCGGTGTGGGTCGCCCGCGACGATCGCCGCGCCGCTGGCCGTCCGCGCGCCGGAGACCACCCAGCCGTTGGAGCCGGCCGTCCCGGGGCCGTCCGTGGCGAAGAGCTCCGTCCACTCCTCGCCGAGCGTCCGCGCGACCCGGTCCCGCCACAGCTTGGTGGGGAAGCCGGCGAAGAGGATGTGGGTGGACAACCACACCGCGAGCGGCGTCCACGGCTCCCAGCGGCCCGGCTCCAGACCGGTCGCGGCGAACTCGGGCGCCCGCCGGGCCCCGTCCGCGAGGCCCTCGTTGACCCCGTCCGTGTACGCCCGCACCCATGCCGCCGTCTCCGGGTCGAGCCGGTCGTGGCAGCGGCGCGCGGTGTCGGCCAGCCTGGCCTGCCGGGCGAAGGTGTCCCAGCCGGTCTCCGCCGCACCGAGGAAGGCGGCCGTGGTGCCCTGCGCCCGGTGCCGCTCGACCTCCAGCTGCCAGGCGCGGTCCCGGGCGGTCACGAGGCCCTGGGCGCGGGCCAGTTCGAGGCTGTCGGCGGCGCGCAGATGCGGGACGCCGAAGGCGTCCCGGAAGACCTCGATGCTCACTGCGTACGACCCCGATCCGCTCATCGCTTCTTAGGTTAGGCTGACCTAAATTAATCTACAGGATCGTGGGGATCGGGATCGCGGCGGGTTGACGAGCCGTTACCGCCGTCGGGTGCGGGTCGTTCTCACCCTCCTCACCCCCTCCCAGGTGAGTGCCTTCGCGCCCGCCCGCTCCGCAACGCACGAGGCGCGCGGGAACGCCTGTGCCGAAAGATTCGAATATGAACGCGGAAACCACCCTTTGGAGTGAACTCACGCCGGGTGCCCGCCAGTTCACCCACAGTGCGTAAAGATTCCGGTGTCTCGAGTCGCCGACGCCGCAGTGACCCGCAGTCCCCGTGGCGAGCGGCCGGCGACGCCATGTCTCCTGTGGGGGTTCCACCACCTTGAACAGCAACACCTTCCGCCTGCCCGCACGCCGCACCGCCGCCGCGGCCGCCGTCGCCGCCCTCACCGCCGGACCCCTGGTCCTCGCGGCCCCCGCCGCCCACGCCACGGGCGGCACCGGCGGTACGAACGGCCAGGGCGGCGAAGGCCGCGCCACCGCCGTCGTCCTGCGCACCTCCCTCGACGTCCACCTCCTGAACAAGGCCGTGAGCGTGCCGGTGCGCGCCTCCCTCAACGAGGTCGAGGCCCCGGCCAGCGCCGAGAAGACCGCGCTCAGCGTGAAGGTGCAGGGAGCCGAGGGCGGGCAGCCCGTCGACATCCTGAAGGCGGACGTCGCCACCGCCGAGGCGACCGTGGAGGGCGGCACGGCCAAGGGCCACGTCAACCTCGCCAAGGCCCGCCTCCACGTCCCCGGCCTGCCGCTGCTGTCCCTCGTCGAGCTGGAGAAGGTCACCTCCAAGGCGGTCTGCGAGGCCGGCAAGCGGCCCGTCGCCACATCCAACCTCCTCGGGCACGTCACCGTCCTCGGCAAGAAGACCACCCTGTCGACCGGCGGACAGACCAAGGTGACCGTGCCCGGTGTCGGCGAGGTCGTCCTCGACCTCTCCCGCACCTCCACCACCTCCCGCACCGCCGCCGCCACCGCCCTCGAACTGACGGTGGAGGTCAACCCGCTCCAACTCAACGTCGCCGAGGTCAAGGGCAAGGTCACCCTCGCCGAGGCCACCTGCGTCACCCCGGCCGGCACCCGGCCGAGCGAGCGCCCCAGCGAGCGGCCCTCGCAGCAGCCCTCCGAGCCGCCCACCAAGGAGCCGACCGCCGAGCCCAGCCGCGGCACCGGCGTGCGGCCCCAGACCGGCGCGCCCACCGAGAACCTCGCCGAGACCGGCGGCAGCTCCCTGACCCCGTACCTCGCCGGCGGCGCGGTCCTGCTCCTCGGCGCGGGCGGCGGCGCGCTCGTCCTGGCCCGCGGCCGGGCCCGCGCCCGCGGCTGACCGGCCCGAGGGGGAACGCCAGGGGGAGAAGCAAGGGGCGCGGGGGGTGGTGCCGGCCCGGCACCGCCCCCCGCGCGCGTCCACGGCCCCGGCTCAGCCCAGCAGCAACAGCGCCTGGTCCAGGGCCTGGAGGAAGCGATTCGTCGTCACCCGGTCCCGCACCGCGAGCCGCAGCCAGTTCCGGTCGAGCCCCGGGAAGGTGTCACCGCGCCGGGCCGCGAAGCCGAGCGCCCGCAGCCGGTCCCGTACCGCGTCCGCGCCCTCGATGCGGACCAGAACGAACGGGCCCTCCGCCGCCGCGACCACCCGCACCTCGTCGAACTCCGCGAGCCCCGCGAGCAGATGCGCCCGCTCCACCCCGATCCGGTGCGCCGCGTCCTCCGCCTCCGCGAGCGCCGCCCGCGACATGCACGCCTCGGCCGCCACCAGCGCCGGAGTCGACACCGGCCACAGCGGCTGCACGCGCTCCAGCGCCTCGATCGTCTCCGGCTCGGCCAGCACATAGCCGATCCGCAGGCCCGCGAGACCCCAGGTCTTCGTCAGGCTGCGCAGCACCACCAGACCCGGCACGTCCGTCCGCGAGGCCAGCGACTCCCGCTCGCCCGGCACCGCGTCCATGAACGCCTCGTCGACCACCAGCGTCCGCCCCGGTCGGGCCAGGGAGGCGATTCCGGCCGCCGGATGCAGCACCGACGTCGGATTCGTCGGATTGCCGATCACCACCAGATCCGCGTCCTCGGGCACCGCCGCCGGATCCAGCCGGAAGCCGTCCTCCTCGCGCAGCAGCACCCGCTCCACCTCGTGACCGGCGTCCCGCAGCGCGGCCTCCGGCTCGGTGAACTGCGGATGCACCACCACCGGCCGCCGCGCCGGAAGCGCCCGCGCGAGCAGCACGAAGGCCTCCGCCGCACCCGCCGTCAGCAGCACCCGCCGGGCCGGCAGATCGTGCCGCTCGGCCACCGCCGCCCGCGCCACCCGGCCGTCCGGATAGGCCGCCAGACCGGTCAGCGAAGCGGCGATACGGGCCCGCAGCCACTCCGGCGGCGTGTTCGTCCGCACGTTGACCGCGAGGTCGATCAGCTTCTCGTCCCGCACCTCGGCGTCGCCGTGGTGTCTCAGATCGTGCGCGTCAGCAGATGTTGGGGTGTCCATGGCCGCCGTCGTGTGGGGGGTGGGGATGGGGATGGTGCACGTGGGGGGAGAGGTGAGCTTGCCAGCGATGTACCCGTGGGTCGAGGGCAACAACCGTGTGGTGTGCGCAACTTCGTTCGGATAAAGCGGTACGGAACGGGCGATAGCGCAGGTAGCGCGCCGCGTCTTCCGCTTCGGCACCACCAGCACCGCCCCCGGCCCCGCCCCCCGCAGCGCCGCCGCCTCCGCCACCGAACCCGTCCCCGTCGTCGCCAGCGCGGCGGCCGAGGGATGCGGTACGGCCACGGCCGCGAGCTCCGCGCTCGCGAACGCCCGCACCGGCACCCCGAGCCGCTCCGCCGCCGCCACGATCCCCGGCTCCGCCGCCCGCGCGTCCAGCGTCGCGAGCGCCGCCACGTCCCCGCCGGTCAGCCCCGCCTCCCGCAGGGCCGAGCCCACCAGACCGAGCACCTCCCGGGCCGCGACCCCCGAACGGGCCCCGACTCCGACCACCACCACCGCCGAGCCGAGGCGCGCGCGGGCACCGCGATCCGATAGCAAAGCCCCATGGCTGTCGTCGTCGCGCTCGGCGCGTTCCTCATGACGCTGTTCGGCGGCTGGACGGCCCAGCGCGTCACCGACCGTCGTCACCTCGTCCTCGGCCTCGCCGGCGGCCTCATGCTCGGCGTCGTCGGACTCGACCTGCTGCCCGAGGCCCTGGAGGCCGCGGGCACGCCCGTCTTCGGCGTCCCGGAGGCCCTGCTGCTCTTCGCCGGCGGCTTCCTCTTCGCCCACGTGGTGGAACGCCTCCTCGCCGCCCGCCAGGCCGCACACGGCGCCGAGGCCGGAGACAGGGTCCCGCAGGTCGGACTCACCGCCGCCGCGGCCATGGTGCTGCACAGCCTCATGGACGGCATCGCGCTGGGCGCCGCCTTCCAGGTCGGCGGCGGCATGGGCGCCACCGTCGCCGTCGCCGTCATCACCCACGACTTCGCCGACGGCTTCAACACGTACACGATCACCAGCCTGTACGGGAACGCCCGCCGCAAGGCCGTCGCCATGCTCGTCGCCGACGCCCTCGCCCCGATCGCCGGCGCCGCCTCCACCCTGCTGTTCACCCTTCCGGAGGAACTGCTCGGCTGCTATCTCGGCTTCTTCGGCGGCGCCCTGCTCTACCTCGCGGCCACCGAGATCCTCCCCGAGGCCCACCACGACCACCCCGCCCGCACCACCCTGCTGTGCACGGTCGCGGGCGTGGCCTTCATCTGGCTCGTGGTGGGCCTGTCCGGCGGCTGAGCTCACGCGACCGGCCCGCCCGCGCAGTGCGCCACGAACCGCACGGCGGCCTGCGGAGCCCCAGCCCAGTGCGTGTGCACATAACTCGCGTGCACCCCGCCCCGCACGAAGCCCTCCACCCGGCGCTCCGGCTGCCAGAGCCCCCAGGCCGCCCGCTCGCCCGCACCCGGCTCGATCACCGTCCGGTGGAACTCGTGCCCCCGCATCCGCGTCCCGGACGCCGCCAGCACGCTGTCGCTGACCGCCACCGCGTCCCGGTAGCCCAGGGTGAGGCGGGACGACATCCGCGCGTCGGCGTCCAGCACCCCGCACATCGGCCGCCCGTCCAGCGACCGCGCCAGATACAGCAGCCCGGCACACTCCGCCGCGACAGGAGCCCCCGCCGCGGCGAGCTCCGCCACGGCCTTGCGCAGCGGCTCGTTGGCCGACAGCTCCTCCCCGTACACCTCGGGGAAACCACCGCCGACGACGAGCCCGCTCGTCCCCTCGGGCAGGGCCTCGTCCCGCAGCGGATCGAAGGTGACGACCTCCGCGCCCGCCGCCGTCAACAGCTCCGCGTGCTCCGCGTACGAGAACGTGAACGCCGCACCGCCCGCGACGGCGATCCGAGGCGCCCCCTGGACCGGCGCCGGCACCTCGCCGGCGGCCGACCACGGCGCGCCGCCCAGCTCCGGCGCGCTCCGCGCCAGCGCCAGCAGCGCGTCCAGGTCACACCCGGCCCGCACCTGCTCCGCCTGCGCCGCCACCGCCTCCACGGCCTGCGCCTGCCGCTCCGCCACCGGCACCAGACCCAGGTGCCGCGACGGCGTCTCCACGGCCGGCGCCCGCCGCAGCACACCGAGGACCGGCACGCCCGACTCCTCCAGGGCCTCCCGCAGCAGCGCCTCGTGCCGGTCGGTGGCGACCTTGTTGAGGATCACCCCGCCCAGCCGCACCTCCGGGTCCCACGAGGCGAAGCCGTGCACCAGCGCCGCCACCGAACGCGACTGCGACGAGGCGTCCACGACCAGCACCACCGGCGCCCGCAGCAGCTTCGCCACCTGCGCGGTGGACGCCAGCTCCCCCTGGCCCGCGGCACCGTCGTACAGGCCCATCACACCCTCGACGACCGCCAGGTCGCAGCCCCGGGCCCCGTGCGCGAACAGCGGCGCGATCCGCTCCGTACCGCACATGTACGCGTCCAGATTGCGGCCCGGCCGGCCCGTCGCCAGCGCGTGATAGCCCGGGTCGATGTAGTCGGGGCCGACCTTGTGCGGGGAGACCGCGAGCCCACGGCCCGCGAACGCGGCCATCAGGCCCGTCGCGACCGTGGTCTTGCCCGCGCCCGAGGAGGGCGCGGCGATGACGAGACGTGCTACCACTCGATGCCCCGCTGGCCCTTCTGACCCGCGTCCATCGGGTGCTTCACCTTCGACATGTCGGTCACGAGGTCCGCGAAGTCCATCAGCTCCTGAGGGGCGTTGCGGCCGGTGATGACGACGTGCTGCTGCCCCGGACGGTTCCTCAGCACCTCCACCACCTCGGCGGTGTCGATCCACCCCCAGTGCAGCAGATACGCGAACTCGTCGAGGACGTAGAACTTGTACCGCTCCTCGGCGAGATCCCGCTTGACCTGCTCCCAGCCCTCACGCGCCTTGTCCTCGTGCGACTGCTCGCCCTCGGCGACCTCGCGCTGGATCCAGGACCAGCCCTCGCCCATCTTGTTCCAGACGACCGTGCCGCCCTTGCCCGTCTCCCCGAGCGCCTTGAGCGCGTTCTCCTCGCCCACCCGCCACTTGGCGGACTTGACGAACTGGAACACCCCGATCGGCCAGCCCTGGTTCCAGGCGCGCAGCGCCATGCCGAAGGCGGCCGTCGACTTCCCCTTCCCGATGCCCGTGTGCACCATCACCAGCGCCCGGTTACGACGCTGACGGGTGGTCAGTCCGTCGTCCGGCACGACGGTCGGCTGTCCCTGCGGCACTATGCGGCCCTCCTCGTAGAGCTGTTGCCTTGTACGTTCCTGACGAGCCCGGCGATCGCGTCGGCGCGCAGCTCGTCCAGCGTCACGGCCGTCCCGCCCAGCTCACGGGCCAGGTTCCCGGCGAGACCGAGCCGCACCGGGCCCGACTCGCAGTCCACGACCACCGCGGCCGTGCCCTCGGCGGCGTGCAGCCGCGCGGCCCGGGCCGCGAGCGCCACCGGGTCCTTACCGCCCCCGGTCGCCCGCCCGTCGGTCACCACCACGAGCAGCGGTCGCCGCGAGGGATCCCGCAGCCGCTCCACCCGCAGCACGTCATGGGCCCTCAGCAGCCCGGCCGACAGCGGGGTGCGCCCGCCCGTCGGCAACTTCTCCAGGCGCGCGGCGGCCGCGTCCACGGACGAGGTCGGCGGCAGCGCGACCTCCGCGTCCCGCCCCCGGAAGGTGACCAGACCGACCTTGTCGCGCCGCTGGTACGCGTCGAGCAGCAGCGAGAGCACCGCACCCTTGACGGCGCTCATCCGCTGGCGCGCCGCCATCGAACCCGAGGCGTCCACCACGAACAGGACCAGATTGCCCTCCCGGCCCTCCCGGGTCGCCTGCCGCAGATCGTCCCGGCGCACCACCAGACCCGGGCCCGAGCGGCCCCGCGCCTTCTGATGCGGGGCGGCGGCCTGGACCGTCGCCGCCAGATGCAGCTTGGTCAGCGCGCCCCGGGGCCGGGTGGCACCGGTCGTCCTGCCGTGCGCGGTCCTCGCCCGCGAGCGGCGCCCGGCGGCGCCCTCGCCGAGGCCGGGCACGCTCAGCACCTTCGTACGGAACGGCTCCGCGGCCTTGACGGCGGCGCGCTCACCGGAGCCGGAGCCGGAGCCGCCACCCTGCGGGGCGGACGCCGGCGACTCCTCGGGCGCCGGGGACTGCTCGGGCAGCGAGGACTCCTCGGGCGCCGCGCCGTCGCTCTCGGCCGCCGGCCCCTCGCTCTGCGGCGGAATCCCGCCACCACCGCCACCGCCGGGCCCTCCGTCACCCGGACCGTCGGGCTCCGGGTCCTCGTCCGGCTCCTCGCCCTTGAACTGCTCCAGCGTCTCGTCGAGCTTGTCCTCGTCCAGTCCCGGCGCGTCGAAGGGGGAGCGCCGACGACGGTGGGGGAGCGCCAGCAGGGCCGCCTGCCGTACGTCCTCCGAGGTGACCTCGGTACGCCCGGCCCACGCGGCGAGCGCGGTCGCGGTGCGCGCCATCACGATGTCGGCGCGCATGCCGTCCACCTCGAACGCCGCACAGGTCGCGGCGATCTGCAACAGCGCCGCGTCCCCGAGCACCACCCGCGGCAGCAACTCCCGCGCGGCGACGATCCGCTCCCGCAGCGCGGCCTCCTCCTCGGCCCAGCGCGCGGCGAACCCGGCCGGATCGTCCTCGTACGCGAGCCGCCGCCGCACCACCTCCACCCGCTGCTCGGGCTCCCGCGAGGCGGCGACCTCCACGGTCAGCCCGAACCGGTCGAGCAGCTGCGGCCGCAGCTCGCCCTCCTCGGGATTCATGGTGCCGACGAGCAGGAAACGGGCGGCGTGCCGTACGGAGACGCCTTCGCGCTCGACGTGGGAGGCGCCCATGGCGGCGGCGTCGAGCAGATGGTCGATCAGGTGATCGCTCAGGAGATTGACCTCGTCGACGTACAGGATCCCCCGGTGCGCGGCGGCGAGCAGTCCGGGCTCGAAGGCCTTCACGCCCTCGGAGAGCGCCTTCTCGATGTCGAGGGCACCGACGAGCCGGTCCTCGGAGGCGCCGACGGGCAGCTCGACCATCCGCGCCGCCCTGGCCTTCGGGGAGCCGTCCTCGTGCGGCCCGTCCGGACAGCCCGGGTCCGGCGTGGCGGGATCGCAGCTGAAGCGGCAGTCCGCGACCACGGTGACCTCAGGCAGCAGCTCCGCGAGCGCGCGGACCGCGGTGGACTTGGCCGTGCCCTTCTCGCCCCGGACGAGGACGCCGCCCACCGCCGGACTGACCGCGTTCAGCAGCAACGCCAGCCGCAGGTCGTCCATGCCGACGACGGCGGTGAACGGATACCGGGTGCTCATCGGGTCTTCCTTCTCTCGAGTCCACTTCGCTGACAAACCACCGGCCCCGCCGTCCGGCGCAGCCGCCCCCTCACGGCGCCCCCGGCGGCACGAACGGCAGCCCCTTTGGCGCGCCCTTCTCGATCAGCCGCAGCAGCGCGTCCGTGTCCGCGTGTTCCTCGATCAGGTCGCCGAGGCGGTCGAGCTGTTCCTCGCGCAGCGCGCCGAACGAGGTGTCCGGGGCCGGCACGAAACGCCGGCCCGCGGCCGCCGCGACCTCGCGGAGGAACGCCCGGCGGAAGCCGTCGCTCTCCAGGGAGCCGTGCCAGTGGGTGCCCCAGACCGCACCCACGCGGCAGCCGTCGAGGAACGCCTCGCCGCCGAGGACGTCGGCCACGCCGTGGTGGATCTCGTAACCCTCGACCGGCTCGCCGAGCGCCTCGCCGACCGGCCGGGCCAGCGTCTTCTCTGGCGCGAACCGCACCCGTACGGGCAGCAGTCCGAGCCCGTCGACCGTGCCCGCCTTCGACTCGACCTCGTCGTCGATGCGCTCGCCGAGCGCCTGGAAGCCGCCGCAGATGCCGAGCACCGGACGGCCCTCGGCGGCGCGCCGCGCCAGCGCGTCCGCGAGGCCCCGCTCGCGCAGCCAGGCCAGCGCCTTCACCGTGCCCCGGGTGCCGGGGACGACGACCAGGTCCGCGTCGACGAGCTCCTCGGGGCGGTCGACGAACCGCACGACGACCCCCGGTTCGGCGGCGAGCGCGTCCACGTCGGTGAAGTTGGACATCAGCGGTACGGCGCAGACGGCGACCCTCAGCACGTCCGCGCCGAGCGGCGGCGCCACCACGGACTCGCGCACCGCGCCCCGCAGCGAGACGCGCAGGCCGTCCTCCTCGTCGATGCCGAGCCCGTGCGCGTACGGCAGGACACCGAAGGTACGGCGCCCGGTGAGGTCGTGGAGCATGTCGAGGCCCGGTTCGAGCAGGGTGACGTCGCCCCGGAACTTGTTCACCAGGTATCCGGCGACCAGCGCCTGGTCCTCCGGCGCGAGGAGCGCCGTCGTCCCGAAGAACTGGGCGAAGACCCCGCCCCGGTCGATGTCGCCGACCACCACGACGGGCAGCTTCGCGGCCCGCGCGATGCCCATGTTGACGATGTCGGTGCGCCGCAGGTTGATCTCGGCGGGGCTGCCCGCGCCCTCGCAGATCACCGCGTCGTACGTGCTCCGCAGGTCCTCCAGGCACGCGAGGACGGGCTCGAACAGCTCACGCTGCCGACCCCCGTGGTAACCGCGGGCGCTCAGCTCGCCGACCGGCTTGCCCATGAGCACGACCTGGCTGGAACGGTCGCTTCCGGGCTTGAGCAGCACCGGGTTCATCAGGGCGGTCGGCTCCACGCGGGCGGCCTGCGCCTGCATGGCCTGCGCCCGCCCGATCTCCGCGCCCTCCCTCGTCACGAAGGAGTTCAGGGACATGTTCTGGCCCTTGAACGGCGCCACCTTGACGCCCTGCCGGACCAGCCACCGGCAGATGCCGGCCGTGACGACGCTCTTGCCCGCGTCCGACGTGGTCCCGGCGACCAGCAGCCCCCCGCCCGTCATGCGTACCTCCGCTTCACCGCGTTGTTAAGGATCCGGCCGCCCACGCAGGCGGCCAGGGTCAGCCAGGTCACCCGGCGGGACAGCCGTACGGCCCGGTCGATGTCGGCCACCTCGACGGCCCGGCCCTCCCCGTTGAGCACGGGCCGGTGCTCGACCCGTCCGCCGTACGAGAGGGTCCCGCCGAGCCGTACGCCGAGCGCACCGGCGAAGGCTGCCTCCACCGGGCCGGCGTTGGGGCTCGGGTGCTTCGTGGCGTCGGCCCGCCAGGCGCGCAGCGCGCCCCCGGGGTTTCCGCCCGCCACGGTGGCGAGTACGGCGGTGAGCCGGGCGCCCGGCCAGCCGGCGAGGTCGTCGAGGCGGGCCGAGGCCCAGCCGAAGCGCCGGTAGCGGGGGGACTTGTGGCCGACCATCGCGTCCATGGTGTTCACCGCCCGGAAGCCGAGCAGGCCGGGCACACCGGCGACGGCGCCCCAGAAGAGGGCGCCCACGACGGCGTCCGAGGTGTTCTCGGCGACCGACTCGACGACCGCGCGGGCCATCGCGGGCCCGTCCAGGGACTGCGGGTCGCGGCCGCACAGATGGGGCAGCCGCTCGCGCGCCACCTCCAGGTCGCCGGCCGCGAGCGCCCCGCCGATCGCGCGGGCCTCACGGCCGAGCGTCGTCCCCCCGACGACGGCCCACACGGAGGCGGCGGTCAGGGCGACGGAGGCGGCGCGGCTGCCCCGTACCGTACGGGCGGCGAGGGCGCCGAGCGCCACGGTGGTGCCGGCGCAGACGGCGGTGTGCAGGGCGCCCCGGCCGCGGTGGTCGGCGTGGAGGCGCTTCTCGACCGCGGCCGCCGCCCGGCCGAAGGCGGCGACGGGGTGGCCGCGGCGGGGGTCGCCGAGGAGCAGATCGACGGCGAGGCCGGCGGCCGCTCCGTAGGCGTAGACACGGGTGGTGCCGGGAACTCGGGGGCCGCGGCCGGGCATGGCGCTGTGTCCTCACTCAGGGTCCGCGCCCTGGATCGACGTGACCGGCGGCGAGAGTTCCTGACTCCCGGCCCCGCGGGGCCGGTCACAGTGGCGGGACCGCGCCGGATTCGCACCGGGCTTCCTCTCCATTGCCGCCGTACTGGCCTCGGCAGTCCACCACGCCCCGCGAACAGCCGTCAACTCACCCTTGACCTGCGGCGGGTCACTGTGCGAAGCACCACAAACACGACGGCCGGGCGGCCCGCACCCCAGGTGCGGACCGCCCGGCCGTCACGGTCGCCGGGTCAGGCGACGATCAGATAGATGCCGTACGCCACGGCCGCCGCGCACAGCGCGAAGCAGGCGTAGGCGCCGGTGCGGGCCAGGGCGGCGGAGCCGCCGTTCGCCGAGGCCTGCTCCTGCTTGGAGAGGCCCACGATGCCGAGCGTGAACAGGCCCACGAGGGCGACGGTCGCCACGAGGCTGACTCCGAAGACGGAGCCGAGAGCTGCCCAGTCGATCTTCATGCGGTTGCTTTCCTGTTCCTCTTGCTCAGACCGCGGCCGGGGCCGGGGGAGCGGTCGGGTCCGCCGTGCCGGGCGCGGGGATGGTGGCCTTCAGGTCCTCGTCCGTGACGGCGGCGACGGAGCCGGCCGGCGGCGGGGTGACCGCCGCGATGGCGGTGGTGACGACGCCGGCGGGCTCGGCCTCGGTCTCGACGTCGTTGACGTTGGTGTGGTCGACCACCTGGCGGCGGGAGACGAGCCAGATCGCGAGGCAGGAGGCGACCAGGAAGCCCGCGACGGTGTAGACGCCCCAGTCGCCCTGGCGGGCGACGTACTCGGCGCCCGCGCCGACCAGGCCGGCGGCCGGCAGGGTCAGGCCCCAGGCGACGAACATCCGGGTGGCCGTCGACCAGCGCACGACACCGCCCTTGCGGCCCAGGCCCGCGCCCATGACGGCGCCGGAGCAGGAGTGCGTGGTGGAGAGGGAGAAGCCGAGGTTCGAGGAGGCCAGGATGACCGTGGCCGCGCTGGTCTGGGCGGCGAAGCCCTGCTGCGGCTGGAGGTCGGTCAGGCCCTTGCCCATCGTGCGGATGATGCGCCAGCCGCCGAGGTAGGTGCCGAGCGCGATCGCCACACCGGCGGAGACGATGACCCAGACCGGCGGGTTGGAGCCGGGCGCGAGGGTGCCGCCGGCGACCAGGGCGAGGGTGATGATGCCCATGGTCTTCTGCGCGTCGTTGGTGCCGTGGGCGAGGGAGACGAGACCGGCGGAGGCGATCTGGCCGGCCCGGTAGCCCTTCGCGGTCGTCTTGGCGTCCGCGTTGCGGTCGAGGCGGTACGTCAGCCGGGCGGCGAGCATCGCGGCCAGGCCGGCGACCAGCGGGGCGGCGATCGCGGGGAGGAGCACCTTGGTGACGACGACGCCGCCGTTGACGCCGCTGAGGCCGATCGAGGCGACGGTCGCGCCGATGAGGCCGCCCATCAGGGCGTGGGAGGAGCTGGAGGGCAGACCGACCAGCCAGGTCAGCAGGTTCCACAGGATCGCGCCGACGAGCGCGGCGAGGATCACTTCGGGCTGGATGCCCTCTTCGTTGACCAGTCCCTTGGAGATCGTGTTGGCGACCTCCACCGAGAGGAACGCGCCGACCAGGTTCAGCACGGCGGACATGGCCACCGCCGTCTTGGGCTTGAGTGCACCGGTCGAGATGGTCGTCGCCATCGCGTTGGCGGTGTCGTGGAAACCGTTCGTGAAATCGAACACGAGAGCTGTCACGACCACAATCGCGAGCAGCAGCGTGATGTGTTCCATTTACCCAGGCAATCGTTTGACGTCAGTGGCTCGTCGAACGTAGGCAACCTGGGTGAACGGAAGATGAACTGGGCCGGGCGGCGTGGTGTCCCGAACCGGGGTCGAGAGATTCCGCTTACGGGTTCGGAGGGCCCCTGTCCACGATGCGGTCACCCCTGGACCCCGGGTAATCCGTGCGGTTCCGGCACGGAGCCGACCCCGGCCCCGGCCACCCGTCCCACCCCGTATCGCCCTGTGGACCGCTTCAGCCGCACGGAGGACCCCGGCAGGTGACCCACGTCACTCGAAAGGGCCGCCCGGTGGCAGGGCGCGGCCCGGCTGCGGACACTGGGAGCGTGCGCCCGGCTACAGCGACGGCAGCGGCCGTCACCACAGTGATCGGTCTCGGCGCGGCCGCGGTGGCGGTCGGCCGGTACGCCAGCGACGCCGCCCTCGGGGTGCCGTCCGGACGCCCCTTCCCCGGCGACCCCAGACTCACCGTGCACGCCACCGGACCCGGCCGGATCACCCTCACCCGGAGCCTCGCCTCGCTGCGGCCGGGCACGTACGGCATCGAGGCCGAGGGGCTGCACGCCGTCGTCGGGCCCGTCCTCGACCGGGTGCCGCACACCGCCGACACGGTGGTGCGCCGGCTCGAACGGGTCGAGCTCGGCGCCCTCGCCCCCGGCGACCGCGTCCGCCTCACCCCGCAGCTGCACCGCGGCACCCCCGAGACCGCCCTCGGCCTGCCGTACGAGGAGGCCGAGATCCCCGGCGAGCTCGGCACCCTGCCCGCCTGGGTCGTGCCCGGACCCCGCTCCACCTGGGTGATCGCCCTGCACGGCCTCGGCACCACCCGGGAGCACCCGCTCAACCTGCTCCCCTTCTTCCACCGCCGGCAGATCCCCGTCCTCGTGCCCGCCTACCGGGGCGACCGGGGCGCGCCGCCCGCGCCCGACGGGCTCGGCCACCTCGGCGACTCCGAATGGCGCGACGTCGACGCCGCCGTCCGCTACGCGGTCCGGCGCGGGGCCGCGAACGTCGTCCTGTACGGCTGGGGCACCGGCGCCGCCATGGCCCTGCACGCCGCCGCGAGCTCCGGGGTACGCGACCGGATCCGCGGCCTGGTCCTCGACTCCCCGGTCCTCGACTGGGAGGCCACCCTCCGCAACCTGGCCTCCGCCCGCCGCGTACCCGGCCTCCTCCTCCCGCTCGTCGTCCGCGCCGCCCAAGGCAGGACCGGCCTCCACGGCGACCGCCTCCAGGAGGCCGCCGACCCCCACGCCCTGCGCGTCCCCACCCTGCTCTTCCACGGCCCCGACGACACCCTCGCCCCCTGGGCCGGCAGCCGCCGCCTGGCCGAACTCCGCCCCGACCTGGTCACCCTCACGACGGTCCTCCAGGCCCCCCACGCGGCGATGTGGAACGCGGACCCCCTGCGCTACGAGGAAGCCCTACGGCGCTTCCTGACCCCGCTGGTCTGAGCCCCGGGCCTTCCTTCCCCGGGGCCAGGGGCGGGCGGGCGCCCGCCCTCCCGGACCCGGGCCGGCCCGGCCGCCTCCCGGTCCTGGGCGGCGGCACGGCAGGCATTCCGGGCGGGCGCGGCCCTCGGACGTCCCGCTGGATCGTCGCGTCCAGCGGCAGCAGGCACGTCCGGCCGGCGCGGCCCCCGGCCCTCCCCCCCGGGGCCAGGGGCGCGGGACCCCGCAGGCACTCCCGGCCGGCGCGGCCCCGGCCCTTCCCCCGGGCCAGCGGGGCGGGCCCCGCCTTCCCGCCCTCCGCCGGCCCGGGGGAGGCGGCCTGGCGCACGCGGGCCCGACACCGGTCGGCTGGGCGCCGCGTGGGCGAGGGGCCCGGCCGGGCCCTCACCCACTCCCGTAGGGGCCCGCTCGGTGGAAGGCGGGGGCATTGCCGCGGCGTTGCGGATTCCGATTGGGCTTTCGGGCCGTCAGCGGGAAGACTGCCCCCGTGACGTCTCGAAAGCCCGATGAACCATTGGCGCGCAACTCCAGACTCCGACTCGTCCGTCCGCGGTCCCTCGCCACCGCGCGAAGGGCCGTGACGAACCGGCGCACCCGCCCGGCGCCCCGGCCGCCCGAGGGGACGCCACCCCGGGCGGAACTGGCCCGGCATGCACGGGCGGTGCTGGCCGACGCCGTGCGGATCGCGCGGTGGGCCGCGGTCGAGCGGCAGGCCGAGACGGCACCCCCGGACGGCGAACGGGCCGCCACCGCACTGGACCTGACCCCCGCACAGGTCAGGGCCGGCTGGGACCGGGCCCGGCTCGCCGGGCTCGTCGAGCTGCACGGTGACACCGCCCGTCCCGGCTGGCGGCTGCAGGCCTGGGACCGGGACGACTCCGCGGTCCTGCGCGGCTGGGTCGCCCTCTTCGACGCCTGGTCGCTGGCCCACCCCGCCCCCGAGGACGTGGCCCCGGGCGCCGTCGCCGAGGTCGTCGAGGCCGTTCCGCAGGTCCTCTCCCTGCTCCAGCTCTCCGCCGGGCCGGTCGCCGTGTCCGGCCTCCTGGACCTGCTGCGGCAGCGCGTCGACGAGCTCCGCGAGGAGCGCTGCGAGGTCCCGGCCCCCGGCGCCGCCGTCGAGCCGGCGCCCGCCGCCGAGGGCCTGCCCGCCCTCCTGGACTGGGCCCTGGAGGGCCTCGCCGCCGTCGGCGCCCTGACCCTCGGCGAGGGCCCGGACGGCTGCCACGCCACCCTCACCCCGCTCGGCAACTGGGCGGTGTGGGTCAAGCTGGAGCAGATCTGCGTCGCCGCGCAGAGCCCGGCCGGCAACATCGAGCAGTCCGCCGAGGACATGCTCCGCGGCTGCGCCCGGCTCAGTCCGGGCCCGGCCCGCGACGAGTACCGCGCCTGGCTCGCCGCCCGCACCCTCGCCGGCGCCGTCGCCGAGCTGATCGCCGTCGCCCGCGGCGAGGACGCCCTGCTGCGCGGCCTGGCCTTCGAGGCCCTGCGCGTGGTCGGCGCCCCGGCCGAGCCCGAGGTCAGGGCCGCCCTCACGGAGCCGTCGCTCCGTCCCTACGCCCTGCTCTGGCTCGCCGAGTACGAGGGGGCCGACCCGGACGAGGCGCCCGAGGTGCTCACCCGCGAGGAGGCCACCTGGCTCTGGGTGGACACCGCGGCGGCCGTCGCCGACCACGGCGAGAGCGCCCTGCTCGTACGGCACCTCGACTCCGCCGTCCAGGGCACCGTGCCCGCCCTGCTCGACGAGGTCCGGGCCGTCGGCCACCCCCGCACCGTCCAGGTCCTGGTCGCCCTCGCCGCCGCCCACCCGGACCCGGCCCTGGCGAAGGCGGTCCGCAGGGCCGCCTTCCAGGTCCACACGGGCGGAGCCTGACGGCGCGCGGGGGCGGAGGCGGGCCGGCCGGTCCCTACCCTGCCGCGCCCGGGGTGTACGTCCCGAAGCTCCAGACGTTGCCCTCGGCGTCGCGGGCCATGTAGTCCCGCGAGCCGTAGTCCTGGTCGGTCGGCGGCATCACGATCTCGACGCCGTGGGCCACGGCCCGGGCGTGGTGTTCGTCCACGTCGGTCACGTGGACGAACACCCCCACCGGGCCGGCGCCGGCCATCAGCTTGTCGAACTCGCTGCCCGTGCCCTTGCTGCCGAGCATCACCGTCCCGTTGCCGTAGGACAGCTCCGCGTGCACCACGCGGCCGTCCTCACCCTCGTACACGGCGTCCGCGGTGAACCCGAACGCCTCCGTGAGCAGTCTGATCGCGCCCTTGGCGTCGTCGTACGTCAGCGTCGGACAGATGTCGGGTGCCTCGGCCATCCCGATCACTCCTCTCGATGTGACCCGGATCTCACTTCCGGGTCTCCGTCTCGCAGCCGCCACCGACAACGCGGCGGAGTCGGCGCGGGCGACTCACCGGAAGGTGTCGCACCGCGCCATGTCGCCCGTGGTGTAGCCCGTGCGGAACCACTGCTGCCGCTGCGCCGCGGAGCCGTGCGTCCAGTTCTCCGGTGTCACCCGGCCCTGGAAGCGCTCCTGGATCCGGTCGTCGCCCACCGCCGCCGCCGCGTCCAGGCCGTCGCGGACGTCGTCGTCCGTGAGCCGGGTGAGCAGCGGCCGGCCGGTCCGGTCGTCCGGCGTGGTGGTGGCGTGCCGGGCCCACACGCCCGCGTAGCAGTCGGCCTGGAGCTCCACCCTGACGGCGGCCGAGCCCGCGCCGGTGCGGCCGTCCTGGGCGCGGGCCAGCGTCCCCGTCAGGTTCTGCACGTGGTGGCCGTACTCGTGCGCCACCACGTACGCCTGCGCGAAGGGCCCGCCGCTCGCGCCGAAGCGGGTGCGCAGCTCCTCGAAGAAGTCCAGGTCGAGGTAGACCTGCCGGTCGCCGGGGCAGTAGAACGGGCCGACCGCCGAGGTCGCCGTGCCGCAGGCGGTGCCGACCCGCTCGCTGAACATCACGGTCGAGGCGTCCCCGTACCGCCCGCCGCGCCGCTGGTACTCCGCCCGCCAGAAGTCCTGCACGCTGTTGACGACGGCCACGATCCGGCAGTCCTCGCGGGTGTTCGCGTCCGAGCCCTTCCGGCAGGTCTGCGCCACCCGGGCGGCCGAGGAGGAGGTCGCGACCGGCTCCTCGCCGTCGGAGGACAGGCCCAGCTGCTCGGGGCCCACGCCGAAGAGCAGCCCCAGGATCAGGGCGATGACGCCGGCGATCCCGCCTCCGACGGTGGCCCTGCCGCCCGGGATGCGGCTGCCCCGGACGTCCTTGACCTCCGAGGTGTCCAGGTTGGCGTCGTCGTCGAACTGCATGTCTACCGCCCTCCGCGTTTCTGCCGAGTATCGGGGAGCCCGGACGCTTCCACCCCTTTTGCTGGCATCTGTGGTGAATCGCCCTGCCTGTGATCTGTGGCCTAAAAGCAGTTGCAGGGGGCCGTTAGACTGGC
Organism: Streptomyces sp. NPDC126499; assembly: GCF_040302485.1. NCBI lineage: Bacteria > Bacillati > Actinomycetota > Actinomycetes > Kitasatosporales > Streptomycetaceae > Streptomyces > Streptomyces sp. NPDC126499. The sequence continues at coordinate 179,966 of NZ_JBEOUO010000013.1, forward strand.
CGCATGGCCATTCTCCCCGTGCATTAGCGGCGTCGAAGCCCCGTCCAGCCGTCCTTCCGCCGTTTCCCACCGCCCTGGAGTCTGTCCGTGATCACCGCTTCCGGCATCGAGCTGCGCGCCGGCGCCCGCGTCCTCATCGAGTCCGCTTCCTTCCGCGTCGCCAAGGGCGACCGCATCGGCCTCGTCGGCCGCAACGGAGCGGGCAAGACCACCCTCACCAAGTGCCTCGCGGGCGAGGGCCAGCCCGCCGGCGGCACCATCACCCGCTCCGGCGAGGTCGGCTACCTCCCGCAGGACCCGCGCACCGGCGACCTCGACGTCCTCGCCCGTGACCGCATCCTGTCCGCCCGCGGCCTCGACGTCCTGATCCGCAAGATGCGGCAGAACGAGGAGCGCATCGCCACCGGCAGCGGCGCCACCCGGGAGAAGGCCCTCAAGCAGTACGAGCGCCAGGAGACCGAGTTCCTCACCAAGGGCGGTTACGCGGCCGAGGCCGAGGCCTCCACCATCGCCGCCGCCCTCGGCCTGCCCGACCGGGTCCTCGCCCAGCCGCTGCACACCCTCTCCGGCGGTCAGCGCCGCCGCATCGAGCTCGCCCGGATCCTCTTCTCGGACGCCGACACCCTGCTCCTCGACGAGCCCACCAACCACCTCGACGCCGACTCGATCGTCTGGCTGCGCGACTACCTCAAGTCCTACCGCGGCGGCTTCATCGTGATCTCCCACGACGTCGACCTGGTCGAGACCGTCGTCAACAAGGTCTTCTACCTGGACGCCAACCGCGCCGCGATCGACGTCTACAACATGGGCTGGAAGCTCTACCAGCAGCAGCGCGAGGCCGACGAGAAGCGCCGCAAGCGCGAGCGGCAGAACGCCGAGAAGAAGGCCGCCGCGCTCAACTCCCAGGCCGACAAGATGCGCGCCAAGGCCACCAAGACCGTCGCCGCGCAGAACATGGCCAAGCGCGCCGAGCGGCTGCTCTCCGGCCTGGAGGCGGTGCGGGTCTCCGACAAGGTCGCCAAGCTGCGCTTCCCGGACCCCGCGCCCTGCGGCAAGACCCCGCTCACGGCCGAGGGCCTGTCCAAGTCCTACGGTTCCCTCGAGATCTTCACCGATGTGAACCTGGCCATCGACAAGGGCTCGCGGGTCGTCATCCTCGGCCTCAACGGCGCCGGCAAGACCACCCTGCTCCGGCTCCTCGGCGGCGTCGAGCAGCCGGACACCGGCACCGTCACTCCCGGCCACGGCCTCAAGCTCGGCTACTACGCGCAGGAGCACGAGACCCTCGACCCCGAGCGCACGGTCCTGGAGAACATGCGCTCCGCCGCGCCCGACCTCGATCTCGTCGAGGTCCGCAAGGTGCTCGGATCCTTCCTGTTCTCCGGCGACGACGTCGACAAGCCCGCCGGGGTGCTCTCCGGCGGCGAGAAGACCCGGCTCGCCCTCGCGACGCTGGTCGTCTCCTCCGCGAACGTGCTGCTGCTCGACGAGCCGACCAACAACCTGGACCCGGCCAGCCGCGAGGAGATCCTCGGCGCGCTGCGCACGTACAAGGGCGCGGTCGTGCTCGTCACCCACGACGAGGGCGCCGTCGAGGCGCTCGACCCGGAGCGGATCATCCTGCTGCCGGACGGCGTGGAGGACCTGTGGGGCGCGGACTACGCGGACCTGGTGGCCCTGGCCTGACCCCGTCGGCCCGGATGGATCATGCCGGGCTGGATCATTCGGCTCATGGGTGATCCTTCATCTGAGTGAGTGCGTCTGGTACCTCCGGCGCGGCCCCTGCGGAATCCTTCCGCCAGGGGCCGCGCCGCTCCCGTTTCCCCGGTGGGGCGCTGACCTGGGGATTCCCGGCGCGGCGGGGTGCGGCGAGGGATTCTCGACGCGCGGAAGGATCAATTCCGGTCGTGACCGTCGCCGCCGCTCGCGCCAAGCGAATGGCACGGACCTTGTCGAATGGGTGGCCAGGACGTCCGGGAGGGGTGATCATGAGAAGTCCAGAGCGCACTTCCCATGAGGAGGCACGGGTGGCCGAGACTCTGAAGAAGGGCAGCCGGGTGACCGGCGCCGCGCGCGACAAGCTCGCGGCAGACCTGAAGAAGAAGTACGACTCCGGTGCGAGCATCCGGGCGCTGGCCGAGGAAACGGGCCGCTCCTACGGATTCGTCCACCGGATGCTCAGCGAGTCCGGAGTCACGCTGCGCGGACGCGGCGGAGCGACACGGGGCAAGAAGGCGGCCTCGGCCTGACATCGGGGCGGCTCGATCGGGCCACCGGGTTCTCTCGGTGGCCACCCGGTCGGCCGTGAGGCCGACCGGGTGGTTACTGTGCAGTCACTTAGCATCGGATGCAGTGCTGCACCGGAACCGGAGGCGCCCCATGACTTCGCTCCACGACTCTGAGCACGAAGAGCACAACGAGCACGGACAGCTCCACGAGCTCGTCATCGACAAGGACGGTGTACGGCTCACCGTCGAGGACGCCGTTGCCACGGTGACCCTGACCAATCCGGCGAAGCGCAACGCCCAGTCTCCCGCTCTGTGGCGGGCGTTGACGGAAGCCGGCCGGTCACTGCCGGGCAGCGTGCGGATCGTGGTCCTGCGCGGCGAGGGCAAGTCCTTCTCCGCGGGCCTCGACCGACGGGCGTTCACGCCCGAGGGCTTCGACGGAGAGCCGTCCTTCCTCGACATGGCCCGGGGATCCGACGAGGACCTCGACGCGGTCATCGCCGAGTACCAGGACGCTTTCACCTGGTGGCGCCGCAGCGACATCGTGTCCATCGCGGCCGTCCAGGGCCACGCCATCGGCGCCGGCTTCCAGCTGGCCCTCGCCTGCGACCTGCGGGTCGTCGCCGACGACGTGCAGTTCGCCATGCGCGAGACCAGCCTCGGGCTCGTACCCGACCTCACCGGCACCCACCCGCTGGTCTCCCTCGTCGGCTACGCCCGCGCGCTCGAGATCTGCGCCACCGGGCGCTTCGTCCACGCCGACGAGGCCGAGCGCATCGGCCTCGCCAACCTCGCCGTGCCCGCCGCCGAACTCGACAGCGCCGTACGGGACCTCAGCGCCGCCCTGCTCGCCGCGCCGCGCTCCGCCGTCATCGAGACCAAGGCCCTCCTCCAGGGCGCCTCCGGCCGCTCCTACGAGGACCAGCGCGTCGCCGAGCGGGCGGCGCAGGCGCGCCGGCTGCGGGACCTGGCGGGCCTGGGCGACTGAGGCCGCGGCCTCGGCAGCCGACCTGCCCCCGGGCGGACGGCCCGCCCCTCCTCGGATGGGGCCGGCCGCCGCCGATCACCGTGGTCCCGGGCCGGTCACCGTCGTGCCGGGCCGATCACCGTGGTCCCGGGCCGGTCACCGTCGTGCCGGGCCGGTCACCGTGGTCCCGGGCCGGTCACCGGAGTTCCGACACCACCACCGTGACCGTCGGTGCGTCCGGGTCCGCGGCCGTCACCGCCGTGCGGACCGCGCGGATGACGGTCACCGGGTGGTGCCCGGCCGTCACCGCGACCTCGACGCGCAGACCGGCCGGCGTACGGACCAGGGGCGCGCCGAAGGCGTCGCTCAGGGCGGCCACGCCCGGGGCGCCGAGGGCCGCCAGGGCGGCGGGGTCGTCGGGGGCGGGCGGGGAGGTTCGCCCGGGTGGCGGAGCGGATGGCGGGGAATCCGGCGCCGCGTCCAGCAGATCCGTGATCCGCAGGTTCACCTCCGCCACCGCGAGGCCCAGCGTGCCCTCCGCCGCGTCGAGGAGGGCGACCCGCAGCCGGCTCGCGAGCTGGGGGAGCGGGCGGCCCGTCACCGCCGCGAAGTCCAGGGAGATCCGCAGCCTGCCGGGTGGCAGTCCGCCCGGGGGGACGGGGAAGGCGGACTCCGCGGGGGAGTCCGCGAGCCGGAAGCGCGGGCGGCCCGGGACCACCCCGCGTACTCCGTGCGCTGCCGTCATCAGCAGCGCCCGTACTGCCTCTTCGGCGATCCACGCCCCGTCCGCCGCTTCCCCCAGCGGCAGCAGCCGGTCCGTCGTGCGCCACACCTCAGCCGTCGTCATTGCACCAGCCTGCCGCATCCCCGGCGCGAACTCGGGCAAGCGCCCTTAATGTGGGCGAATAAGGCTGAACCTTCACGGAAGGGGCGAGTGACGATGGCTGACAGCGTGCACTCCGACCAGCAGAACCCGGTCACCAAGCGCGGCGGCGGAGACCCCGCCTCCCGGGGCCGGACCACCATCGCCGACGGAGTCGTCGAGAAGATCGCCGGCATGGCCGCCCGCGATGTCGTTGGCGTCCACGCCATGGGCAGTGGGATCTCCCGCACCCTCGGCGCCGTCCGGGACCGCGTCCCCGGCGGCGGAGGCGCGAAATCCGGCGTGACCCGGGGCGTCAAGGCCGAGGTCGGCGAGGTGCAGACCGCGCTCGACCTGGAGATCGTCGTCGACTACGGGGTCTCGATCTCCGATGTCGCGGGCGCCGTCCGGGAGAACGTCATCGCCGCGGTCGAGCGCATGACCGGCCTGGAGGTCGTCGAGGTCAACATCGCGGTCAGCGACGTCAAGCTGCCGGACGACGAAGAGGAAGAAGAGCCGGAGAGCCGGCTCCAGTAGCCGGCGACGTGACGACGGAAAGGGCTCAGCATGAGCATGGCGGTGATCGGCCTGGTGGCCGGCATGGCGCTCGGCTTCGCCGGGTACTTCGGCGGGTTCGGCGCGTTCGTCCTGGTCGCGGCGCTGGGAGCGATCGGCTTCATCGCCGGTCGGTTCCTCGACGGGGACCTGGAACCAGGCGACCTCTTCCGGGGTCGCGAGCGCGGCGAACGGCGGCGGTGACCCGGGGTGGTGGAGCTGGCGAAGGACCGGGTGGGGGCCGCCGCCCGGGGAGCGACCACGATCGCCGACCGGGTCGTCGCGAAGATCGCCGCCCGGGCGGCCCGCGAGGCGCTGGACGCCGTCCCCGAGGAGGGCTCCGCCCCGCACGCCTCGGTGGTCGTCCACCGTGACGTCGCCCGGGTCTCGGTGAGCCTCGAACTCGACTACCCGTCCGACATCGGCCGCCAGTGCGGTGCCGTGCGGGGGCGGGTCCGCCACCGGGTCGAGGAACTCGCCGGCATCGAGGTCCACGAGGTCGCCGTACACGTCGAGCGCCTGCACTCGGCGCACACCGCGCACCAGAGGAAACGGGGGCGACTGGCATGAGCGGCGCGACCGAGACCGTACCCGTGCTGAACGAGGACGAGGGCAAGGCGCCACCGAGGGCCGCCGGCCGCCGGTTCTGGTCCGTGCGGAGGATCCCCGCCGCCGTCCTCGCCGCCGTCGTCCTCGCCGGAGCCGGGCTGCTGCTGTACGACATCGCCGCCGTCCGCGCCGACCGCGGTGCCATGTCGTGGCGCCGCTCGCTCGCCGAGGATCTCGGCACCCGTACCACCGACAACGCCTGGGCGCTGGCCGGCGCCGCCCTCGCCGTGCTCCTCGGCGTCTGGCTCCTGATCCTCGCGCTCACACCCGGACTGCGGGCGGTCCTGCCCATGCGCCACCAGCACCCCGACCTCCGCGCCGGGCTCGACCGCGACGCCGCCGCCCTCGCCCTGCGCGACCGCGCCATGGAGGTGTCCGGCGTCCAGTCCGTACGGGTCAGGATGCGGCGCTCCAAGGTGGCCGTACGGGCCGTCTCCCACTTCCGGGAACTCGACGACGTACGGCACGACCTGGAGACCGTCCTCGCCGGCGGCATCGACGAACTCGGCCTCGCCCACCCGCCGCGCCTGACGGTACGGGTGGCCAGGCCACCGAGGAAGGGGTGACGGGATGACCCGCGTGCTGCGGCGCGTCAACCGGATCGTGCTGGCCCTCGCCGGCCTGCTGCTCCTCGTCGGCGGCGGAGCCGTGCTCGCCGCCGGCCTCGGCCTGTCCGTACCGTCCTGGTGGCCCTGGTCGGGCCCCGGCGACGTGCTGCTCAGCCGCTCCGAGCGGCAGCACTGGCGGGGCGAGGGCTGGTGGTGGCCGGCGGTCATCGCCCTGCTCGGGCTCGTGGTGCTGCTCGCCCTGTGGTGGCTGGTCGCCCAGTTCCGGCGGGCCCGGCTGCGCGAAGTGGTCGTCGACAGCGGCGACGGCGAGGAGGCCGTGGTCCGCGGCCGGGCCCTGGAGGCGGTCCTGGAGGCCGACGCGACGGCCCAGGACGGCGTGGCCCGCGCCCGGGTCGCGCTCACCGGCCACCGCGCCGCGCCCCGCACCCGGATCGCCCTGCTCCTGGAGCCCTACGCCTCCCCGGGCGACACCCTGACCGCCCTGTCCGACAAGGCCCTCGGCAACGCCCGCACCTCGGCGGGCCTCGACGCCCTGCCCACCGAGGCCCGGCTGCGGGCCGTCAAACACCGGGCCCGGCGGGTCGCCTGAGCCTGGTTCAGAAGTCGCTGCGGGCGCCGCCGTCGACCGGGAGCACCGGGCCCGGCGGGTCGCCTGAGCCTGGTTCAGAAGCCGCTGCGGGCACCGCCGTCCACCGGGAGCATCACGCCGGTGAGGTACGAGGCGGCGGGCGAGAGCAGGAACGCGGCCGTGCGGCCGAACTCGTCCGGGGTGCCGTAGCGGCGCAGCGGGATCGCCGCCTCGTTCGCCGCGCGGGCCGCGTCGGCGTCCCCGGACAGCGCGTCCAGCGCGCGCACCCGGTCCGTGTCGATCCGCGACGGCAGCAGACCGACCACCCGGATCCCCCGCGGACCCAGGTCGTTGGCCAGGGACTTGGCGAACCCGGCCAGACCGGGGCGCAGCCCGTTGGAGATGGTCAGACCCGGGATCGGCTCGTGCACCGAGGCGGACAGCACGAAGGCGATGACCCCGCCCTCCGGCAGCGCCTCCGCCGCCGCGCGGGCCAGGCGCACGGCGCCCAGGAAGACCGTGTCGAAGGCGCTCGCCCACTGCTCGTCGGTGTTGTCGGCGCCGAAGCCCGGCGCCGGGCCGCCCACGCTGATCAGGATGCCGTCGAAGCCGCCGAACCGGGACCGCGCCTCGGCGATCAGCCGGGCCGGGGTCTCCGGGTCGGCGTTGTCGGCGGCCACGCCCGCCGCGTCCGGGCCGAGCGCGGCCGCCGCCTCGGCGACCGTCTTCTCCTCGCGCCCGGTGACCAGCACCTTCGCGCCCTCCGCGAGCAGCGCCTCCGCCGAGGCCCGGCCGAGCCCTCGGGTCGCGCCGGTCACCACGTACACACGGTCCTTCAGCCCAAGATCCATGGGCCGATTCTAGGTTGCCGCCCGGCAGCGGGGGCCGGGAACACCCGTACGGTGTGCGGCCTGAGCGACCTCGACGACCACTGGGTCGCCGGCGCCGAGCCAGAGCCCCGGGCGCCCCGGCGGCGACCTCGCCGACACCGGATCCGACACGTCCGCCGGCACCATCGCCGGCGTGGCCGCCGGGGTGTGCGCCGCCGGCGCGGGCCTGGCCCGGTGGACGCGCCGTCGCCGCTCCGTCACCGGCTGACCCGGCACCGACCCGGCACCGACCCGGCACCGGCCCGGCACTGATCCGTCACCGGGCGAAGCCGCTCGTACGGTCGCGGGGCCCCGCTCTCACTCGGTGAGGGCGGGGCCCCGCTCGCGGTCCGCCTCGGCCAGCGCGAGGGCGGTGCCCACCAGACCGATATGGCTGAAGGCCTGCGGGAAGTTCCCCAGCTGCCGCCCCGACACCGGGTCGTACTCCTCGGCGAGCAGCCCCAGATCGCTGCACAGCCCGGCCAGCCGCTCGAACAGCTCGCGCGCCTCCTCCGGACGCCCCGTCAGCAGCAGCGCGTCCGCCAGCCAGAACGAGCACACCAGGAACGTGCCCTCCTCTCCCGGCAGACCGTCGACCGAGGCGCCCGCCGTCGAGTAGCGGCGCACGAAACCGCCGTCCATCAGCTCGTTCCGCACCGCCTCGACCGTGCCGAGCACCCGCGGGTCGTCCGGTGGCAGGAACCCGACCCGCGGGATCAGCAGGGTCGCCGCGTCCAGCTCCAGCGAGCCGTACGCCTGCGTGAAGGTGTTGCGCACCGGGTCGTAGCCCTTCTCGCAGACCTCCGCGTGGATCTCGTCCCGCATCGCCCGCCAGCGCGCCGGGTCCCCCGGCAGCGTCGGATCCTCCTCCAGGGTGCGCACCGCCCGGTCGGCCGCCGCCCACGCCATCACCTTGGAGTGCACGAAGTGGCGCCGGGGACCGCGCACCTCCCACAGCCCCTCGTCGGGCTCGCGCCAGGTCGACTCCAGGAAACCCAGCAGGCTCAGCTGGAGGTTCCAGGCGTGCCGCTCCGGCGGGATCCCGGCCTCCCGCGCCCGGTACAGCGAGTCCATCACCTCGCCGTACACGTCGATCTGGAGCTGCTCCACGGCCGCGTTCCCGATCCGCACCGGCGCCGAGTCGGCGTAGCCGCGCAGCCAGGGCAGGGTCGTCTCGGGCAGCCGGCGTTCCCCGGCCGGTCCGTACATGATCTGCAGGTCGGCCGGGTCGCCGGCCACCGCGCGCAGCAGCCAGTCGCGCCAGGCGGCCGCCTCCTCGACGTAGCCGGCGGACAGCAGCGCGCCGAGGGTGAGGGAGGAGTCGCGCAGCCAGCAGGCCCGGTAGTCCCAGTTGCGCACCCCGCCGAGCTCCTCGGGCAGGGAGGTGGTGGGCGCGGCGACGATGCCGCCGGTGGGGGCGTAGGTGAGGGCCTTCAGGGTGATCAGGGAGCGCACCACCGTGTCCCGGTAGGGCCCCTGGTAGGTGCAGCGGCCGGCCCATTCGCGCCAGTCGGCGAGCGAGTGCTCCAGGGCCTCGAAGGGGTCGACGAGGGCGGGGCGCGGCTCGTGGGACGGGTGCCAGGTGAGGACGAAGGCGACCTTCTCGCCGGCGGTGACGCTGAAGGAGGACCAGGTGCCGAACTGCTGGCCCCAGGTCTTCACCGGCGGCTCGCTGCGCAGCCACACGGAGTCCGGTCCGGCGATGGCCACCCGGTGGCCGTCGGAGCGGCGCACCCACGGCACGACCGAGCCGTAGTCGAAGCGCAGCCGCAGCACCGCGTTCATCTCCACGGTCCCGCTGACGCCCTCCACGATCCGGACGACGTCGGGGGCCTTGTCGCGCTGCGGCATGAAGTCGACGACCTTGACCGTGCCGGTCCGCGTCTCCCAGAAGGTCTCCAGGACGAGGGTGTCCTCGGCGTAGCGGCGGCTCGTGCACGTGGTGGCGCCCTTGGGGGCGATCCGCCAGTGGCCGTTGTCCTCGTCGCCGAGGAGGGAGGCGAAGCAGGCGGCGGAGTCGAAGCGGGGCAGACACAGCCAGTCGATCGACCCGTCGCGGCCGACGAGGGCGGCGGTCTGGAGATCCCCGATCAGGGCGTAGTCGTCGATACGTTGCGTCACGCTTTGGGCTGTTCCCGCAAGGGGCGGTGGTCAATCAGTTCGGGGGGTGGGGGTGACGGACCCCTCACACGGAGGCGGGGGCCGGCTCGGGCGTCCCGCCCGACTCTTCCGCCTTTTCCGACTCTTCCGTCTCTTCCGACTCTTCCGTCTCGCGGGCCGCCGTCTCCCGGTCCCGCTTCTCGCGCCGGGCCAGGACCACCCACCCGATCGGGACGCCCGCGGCGAACAGCCACCACTGGACGGCGTACGCCATGTGCGCGCCGATCGAGTCGTGGTCGGGGGCGGGGATCAGCTCGGGGGTGCCGCCAGCCGGTTCGGGCGCGGTCTGCTGGATGTAGCCGCCGAGTACGGTACGGCCGATCAGCGCGGCCTGCTGGGCGCTGTTGACGAGCATCACCTGACGGTCCGGCAGGCCCTTCAGGTCCTTGATGCCGCTGGCGCCGGTGGTCTCGTCGGCCATGAGACGTCCGGTGACGGTGACCTCGCCCTTGGGCGCGGGCGGCACCTCGGGGTAGTCCCGCTGGTTGCCGGCCGCCGGGATCCAGCCGCGGTTGACCAGGACGACCTTGCCGTCGCCCAGGACGAGCGGGGTGAGGACATGCACGCCGACCCGCTCGTCGGCCGAGACCCGGCGGCGCACCACGACCTCGTGCGCGGTGTCGAAGGTGCCGGTGGCGGTGACGTGGCGCCAGTAGTCGGCGCGCGGGACGGTGTGCCCGGGAGAGGTGAGTTCCTCGACCGGGACGGGCTTCGCCGCGAGGTTGTCCGCGATCAGGGCGTTCTGGGCGACCCGGCGCTCGTGCCGGTGGAACTGCCAGAAGCCCAGCTCGATCATCACGGGGATGAGGGCGAGGGCGACGAGGGTGAGGATCACCCACTGCCGGGACAACAGGAAGCGGTACACCCCACGACCGTACATCCGGCGTCGCGGGGTGCGCGCACGGGGGTTCCGGTCACCGGGGCGACCGGCCGGAGGATCGTTTCGTCATACCTTGTCGACGATGCCCACCTTCCCCTCCGCGCGGGCGCAGTGCCCGCCGCAGTACCAGCTGCCCTCCACCTCGACGCCCTGTCCGATGATCTGGACCCGGCAGTGCTCGCAGATGGGCGCCATGCGGTGGATGGCGCAGGCGAAGCAGTCGAAGACGTGCACCGCGCCCTGCGCGTGCACCTCGAAGGACATGCCGTAATCGTTTCCGCAGACCTCACAACGTGCCATGCGCCACAGGGTGCGGCCACGCGCGGGCGAAGGGCGGGCGGCGCGCCCGGCCGTCACCCGTCTGCCGGGGTCACGTCCCGCAGCAGTTGGGTGTAGGCGGCCTCGTCGACGATCGGCGTGCCGTACGCCTTCGCCTTGACCGTCTTGGAGGTGGCCGCGTCCGGGTCGTTGGTGACGAGCAGACTGGTGAGCCGCGACACGCTGCTCGCCACGTGCAGCCCCGCCTCGACCGTGCGGTCCTCCAGGAGTTCGCGGTCGACGGAGGTGTCGCCGGAGAACGCCACTCGCATGCCCTGCTTGAGTGGTTTGTCTGATTCGTAACGGCCGGGGTTGGGATACGGGCACGCCGGCCGCTTGCGCGAGGGCCGCCAGCTGTTCGCCCGGTACGCGGCCTGGTGGCCGATCCGCGGCCGCTCCGGCCCCGGCGCCCACTCGGTCAGCGGACGGCACTCCAGCAGCGGCAGCCGCACGTTCCGCTCGGCGGCCGCGTGCAGACTCGGGCGGAACGCCTCCGCCAGCACCCGGGCGTCGTCGAGCGCGTGGTGCGCCCGCTGCTGCACCACGCCGAAGTGCGCGGCCAGCGACTCCAGCTTGTGGTTGGGCAGCGGCAGCGACAGCTCCTTGGACAGCGCGATGGTGCACAGCCGCTGCCGCACGGGCGCGGCGCTCTTCGCGCGCGCGTACTCACGGGCGATCATCTGCCAGTCGAACATCGCGTTGTGCGCGACGAGCACCCGCCCGTCGAGCCGCGCCGCGAACTCGTCGGCGATCTCGGGGAACAGCGGCGCGCCCTCCAGCACGTCACTGGTGAGCCCGTGGATCCACACCGGCCCCGGATCCCGCTCGGGATTGACCAGGCTGTACCAGTGGTCCTCGACGTTCCCCTGTGCGTCGAGCCGGTAGACGGCAGCCGACACTATCCGGTCGTCGCGGGCGAGGCCGGTGGTCTCCACGTCGACGACCGCGTACCCCTGTGGGTAGGCGGCCGGCCACGTCGCTGCTGTCGTACGGTCGTCGAGCATGGTCACTGAGAATACGGGCCGCCACCGACAGTCCGGTCCACCGGTGTCCCCTCGGCGACCGGAACCGGCCGTCGCGCCGACGGCTTCCGGCCGGCCGCCGGCGCGAGCGGACCGGCCGCGCGGGCCTCGTGGACCAGGGCGCGCCGGGCGGGCAGGAACATCTGTAACTCCCCTGCGTGCACCGCTCTTTCCCTTCCGGGCTGTCGGTGTGACTGTGTGACAGGCCGATACGTTCCCGAGAGGTGGTACGTCATGGCACGAGTACGGTACGGGGCGCGCACCGCGGCGGAGCTCGCCGCGACCCGCGTCCGGAGCACCCGGCTTCCCGACGTCCGGTCCACCGGCGTGGTCGCCGCCGGGGAGACCGACCCGGACGTCGTGGCGGCCGTCCTGCCGCCCCCGCTCAGACCCACGCCGGTCGAACGGGTCAGCCGCCAGGGCCTCGTGTCCTGTCCGCACCAGCGCCACGAAGACTCGTCGCAGGCGCTCGACGTCCCCCCGGAAGGGAGCGCTGGCTGATGGAGCTGCGGGAAGGACAGGTCGCCGTCGTGACCGGCGCCGCCAGTGGCATCGGGCTCGCCCTGGTCCGCCGGTTCGCGGCCGAGGGGCTCACCGTGGTCCTCGGGGACGTCGAGGAGGAGCCGCTGGCCAGGGCCGCCGAGGAGCTGATGGACGGCGGGGCGCAGATCCTCGCCCGTACCGTCGACGTCAGCGATCCCGACTCCGTACGGGCCTTCGCCGACGCCGCGTACGACACCTTCGGCGCCGTCCACGTGCTCTGCAACAACGCGGGGGTCGGCTCCGGCGCCGAGGGCCGCATGTGGGAGCACGACCCGAACGACTGGAAGTGGGCCTTCGCCGTCAACGTGTGGGGCGTCTTCCACGGCATCCAGGCCTTCGTGCCGCGGATGCTCGCGGGCGGCGAGCCGGGTCATGTCGTCAACACCTCCTCCGGCGACGGCGGGATCGCCCCGCTGCCCACCGCCTCGGCCTACGCCGTCACCAAGTCCGCCGTCGTCACCATGACCGAGTCGCTCTACGCCCACCTGAAGGCGGAGCACGCGCGCGTGGGCGCCTCCGTGCTGTTCCCGGGCCCGCACATGGTGCGCACCGGACTGGGGGAGTCGCACCGCAACCGGCCCGAGCGGTACGCCAGGCAGCGCCCGCGGAAGACGCCGTACCGCAGCCTCGACCAGGGGGAGGCCGCCATGAAGGAGGCCGGGCACGAGGTCGCCTTCACCCCGGTCGAGGAGGTCGCCGGGCACGTCGTCGACGGGATCAGGGCCGACCGGTTCTGGATGCTTCCCGAGAGCGAGCACAGCGACCGCCGGATCAGGGCCCGTGCGCGGTCGATGCTGGACCGCTCCGACCCCACGTACCTGGAGGGCTTCCCTCTCGACTGAGGGCTCGGAGTCCGGGCTTCGCCCCGGGCGGGTCGGTCCGCGTCCGGTGCCGCACCGGATGCGAACCTCCTGGGGTGACTGAAGCCCCCGCACACGACGAGGCCCACGGCGGCGGCCTGGGCACCCGGCTCAACTGGCTCCGGGCCGCCGTGCTCGGAGCCAACGACGGCATCGTCTCCACCGCGGGCCTCGTCGTCGGCGTCGCCGGCGCCACCGAGTCCCGCTCCGCCCTGCTCACCGCCGGCCTCGCGGGCCTGCTCGCCGGCTCGATGTCCATGGCGGCGGGGGAGTACGTCTCCGTCTCCACCCAGCGCGACTCCGAGAAGGCCGCCCTCGCCCAGGAACGCCGCGAACTGCGCGAGCGGCCCGAGGCCGAACTCGCCGAACTCACCGAGCTCCTCACCGCCCGCGGCCTCACCCCGGACGTCGCCCGCGAGGCCGCCGAACAGCTCACCGAACGCGACGCCCTGCGCGCCCACGCGCGCGTGGAGCTGGGCATCGACCCCGACGACCTGACCAACCCCTGGCACGCCGCCGGCGCCAGCTTCCTCGCCTTCACCGCCGGCGCCCTGCTCCCCCTCCTCGCGATCGTGCTGCCCCCGGCCGCCCACCGCCTCTGGATCACGGTCGTCTCCGTCCTCGCCGCCCTCGCCCTCACCGGCTGGTCCTCCGCCCGCCTCGGCGCCGCCCCACCCGGCCGGGCGGTCCTGCGCAACACGGCGGGCGGCGCGCTGGCGATGGCGGTGACGTACGGGGCGGGGTCGCTGCTGGGGGCGGCGGGGGTGTGACCGCGATCGGTCCGTCTTGTCGGAAGGTGCCAAAGCTTGCTGACAAGCCGTCTCGCATACTTGTCGGTAACGACGTCTAGCCGTGCCCCGCCCCTCGCCCCTACCGTCGTCGGCATGCCGAACCTGCCCGATGTCGTGCTCTGGTCCATACCGGCGTTCGTCCTGCTCACCGTCCTGGAAATGGTCAGCTACCGGATCCACCCGGACGAGGACGCCGCCGGGTACGAGGCGAAGGACGCCGCCACCAGCATCGGGATGGGGCTGGGCAGTCTCGTCTTCGACGCGCTGTGGAAGATCCCGGTCGTCGCGATCTACACCGCCGTCTACGAGCTGACGCCGCTGCGGGTGCCCGTGCTGTGGTGGACGATCCCGCTCATGCTGCTCGCGCAGGACTTCTGCTACTACTGGCAGCACCGCGGGCACCACGTCGTCCGGATCCTGTGGGCCTGTCACGTCGTGCACCACAGCAGCCGGAAGTTCAACCTCACCACGGCGCTGCGGCAGCCCTGGACCAGCGTCACCTCGTGGCCGTTCTACCTGCCGATGATCGCGCTCGGGGTGCACCCGGCCGCCGTGGCGTTCTGCTACTCGGTCAACCTCGTCTACCAGTTCTGGATCCACACCGAGCGGGTCGGGAAGCTGCCGCGGCCCTTCGAGTTCGTCCTGAACACGCCCTCGCACCACCGGGTGCACCACGCCTCCCAGGGCGGCTACCTGGACCGCAACTTCGGCGGCATCCTCATCGTCTGGGACCGGATGTTCGGCTCCTTCGTGGCCGAGACCGACAAGCCCGTCTACGGCCTCACCAAGAACATCTCCACCTACAACCCGCTGCGGGTCGCCACCCACGAATACGCCGCCATCGCACGCGACCTGAAGGCCGCGCGCAGCTGGCGCGAGCGCGGCGGGCGGCTGTTCCGCGGGCCCGGCTGGCAGCCCGCACCGGAGGGCCCGCAGCAGCCCAAGGGCGGCACCCAGGGCGGCACCGCACCCGAGCCCGCCGCATGAGCCGCACCGACCGCGCCTCGGCGCCCGCGACCGCCCCCGCCACCGAGGGCCCCCGTGCCCCGCGCGCCTCCCGCGTCCTCCTCGGCGCCTTCCTCCTGGCCGTCGCCGTCGACCTCGTCTCCCTGCTCGCCGGCGCCGAACCCGGCCACCAGGTCGCCAAACCCCTCCTGATGCCGCTGCTCGCCGCGTACGCGCTCACCCGCGGCGGGCCCCGGCTGCTCACCGCCGCGCTGCTGTTCGGCTGGGGCGGCGACGTCTTCCTGCTCCTCGACGCCGACTGGGCCTTCCTCGTCGGCATGGGCTCCTTCGCCGCCGGACACGTCTGCTACCTGGTCCTCTTCGGCCGGCGCCGGACCTCCCCGGCCCTCGGCGCGCTCTACGCCGCCGCCCTCGCCGGCACCGTCACCGCCCTCTGGCCCGACCTCCCCGCCGAGCTGCGCGTCCCCGTCGCCGGCTACTCCCTGCTGCTCACCGCGATGGCCTACCGGGCGAGCTCCCTCGGCCTCCTCGCGGGCGCGGGCGGCGCGCTGTTCCTGCTGTCCGACACCCTGATCGCCACCGGCGTCGCCGACTGGCCGCAGCCGCCCGTCCCCGACTTCTGGGTCATGCTCACCTACCTCGCGGCCCAGTGGCTGCTCACCGGGGGAGTGCTGCGCGCGGGGTACGGTGAACGCCGTACGAACGTCTGACAGCGAGGACCCATGCGCGCCACCACCATCCACGCCCCCTTCGACATGCGCGTGGAGGACGTGCCCGACGCGGCGGTCCGGGACGCCACGGACGTCGTCGTCCGCGTGCTCCGCGCCTGCATCTGCGGCAGCGACCTGTGGGCCTACCGCGGCGAGGCCGCCCGTACGAAGGGTCAGCGGATCGGTCACGAGTTCCTCGGGATCGTCGAGGAGGCCGGCGCCGACGTCCGCGGGTTCCGCCAGGGCGACCTCGTCGTCGCCCCCTTCGTCTGGTCCGACGGCACCTGCGACTACTGCGCCGAGGGCCTCCAGACCTCCTGCCCCGACGGCGGCTTCTGGGGCTCGGTCGGCTCCGACGGCGGCCAGGGCGAGGCCGTCCGGGTGCCCTTCGCCGACGGCACCCTCGTCAAGCTGCCCGCCGACGCCGCCTCCGACGACCACCTGCTGACCGCGCTGCTCGCCCTCTCCGACGTCATGGGCACCGGCCACCACGCCGCCCTCGGCGCGGGCGTCCGCAAGGGCTCCACCGTCGCCGTCGTCGGTGACGGCGCCGTCGGCCTCTGCGGCGTCCTCGCCGCGCGCAGGCTCGGCGCCGAGCGGATCATCGCGCTGGGCCGGCACACCGCCCGTACCGACATCGCCCGCGCCTTCGGCGCCACCGACGTCGTCGCCGAGCGCGGCGAGGCCGCCGAGGCGGCCGTCCGCGAACTCACCGGCGGCCACGGCGCCCACGCCGTCATCGAGGCCGTCGGCACCGAGCAGTCCATGCGCACCGCCGTCGCCATCACCCGCGACGGCGGCTCCATCGGCTACGTCGGCGTCCCGCACGGCAGCGGGACGGGCCTCGACCTCTCCGCCATGTTCGACCGCAACATCGCCCTGCGCGGCGGCGTGGCGCCCGTCCGCGCGTACATCCCCGAGCTCCTCCCGGACATCCTCGACGGCAGCATCGACCCGTCCCCGGTCTTCGACCTGACCGTCGGCCTCGAAGGCGTCCCCGGTGGCTACCGGGCCATGGACGAGCGCACCGCCCTCAAGGTCCTCGTCACGCCCTGACGCCCCACACCGGCTCGTCGGCCCCCGCCACGCCCGGCGGGCGCGACCAGTCCGACGGTCCGCCCTCGTACGTCACCGGCGACAGCGCGTACCGCAGCCGGCCGAGCGGGCCGTCCGACTCCGCGAGATGGCGCTCCGGCTCGTACCGGGGCAGCGCGTGCGTCAGCCAGTGCCCGGTCTGCGCCAGCGCGAGCCGTACGAGCCTGCTGCCGCCGTCCCGGTCCCGCTCGGTCAGCGAGCGGAGCACCGCCGCCGCCAGCAGATAGCCGGTGGCGTGGTCCAGCGCCTGGGCCGGCAGCACTCCCGGCTGCTCCGCGGATCCCTCGGTCACGGCGATCCCGGTCGCCACCTGCACCAGGCTGTCGAAGCCCCGCCGCCCGCCCCACGGCCCGTAGTCGCCCCAGGCGGAGAGCCGGGCGGTGACCAGACCGGGGCGGTCGAGGCCGAAGCGGTCCAGCGCGCCCGGCCGGTAGCCGGTCACCAATACGTCGGCGGTGTCGAGCAGTTCGTCGAAGGTCCGCCGGTCCGACGGGCGGTCCAGGTCCAGGGCGGCGGTCCGCTTGCCGATGTCCGTGTCCGCGTGCTGGTCCGGCAGCTCCGGGTTGCCCGGCGGGTCGATCCGCAGGACGTCCGCCCCCAGCAGCGCGAGCGTCCGCGTCGCGACCGGCCCCGCGATGACCCGGGTGAGGTCGAGGACCCGCAGCGGGCCGCCGGAGCGGCGCCGGGGCGCGGCCTCGTCCAGCCGCTCCCGCGTCAGCAGCGGCCGCTTCGCCACCTCCCGGCCCTGCGGGTGCGCCGCCCACTCCTCGGGGGTGCGCAGGGCCACGGCCAGGCCCCCGGCCCCGTACACCGCGCTCTCGACCTCGGCGGCCTCGCGCGCGCCGACCGCCGCCGCGACCGCCGCCACCGCGCCCACGGAGTCCGCCGGGACGCCGAGAGCGGCGCGCAACGCCGCCTCGTGATGCGGGTAGTTGGCGTGCGTACGGACCCAGCCGTCCGACGCCCGCCAGAACCGGGACAGCGGCGCGAAGGACACCGGCGCCCGCCCCTCCACCCGCAGGTGACGCTCGCTCACGAAGGCCGTCGCCACCGCCCCGTCGTCCACCCGCACCACCCCGGTCCCGCCCGCCCGTTCGGCCGCCGCCAGCGAGCAGACCGCGACCGTCGCCCGCGCCAGGTCCATGACCGGCAGCACGGCCGGCAGCAGCCCGGAGGGCCCGGTGTACGAGACCCGGTCGACCAGGGCCGGATCGCCGCCGAGGGCCGACCAGAGCAGCTCCGTACCCGTACGCACCGTGGTGTCCATGACCGCACTATGGCACCCGGTGCCACCGTCCGGGCATGCGGAAGGGCCCTGGTGTGGCGCACCGCACCAGGGCCCCTCCCCGAGGCGTTACTTGCGGACCGCGTCCAGCGCGTCCACCAGACCGGCCCCGTAGAAGCCGTTCTTGTTCTCGTCGCCCTCGCACACCGCGTCGACGGTGCCGTCGCCGTTGATGTCGTACGGGTTGGTGCAGGCGCGGTCGTCGGCCTGCGCGTAGAGCAGGGCCTTCAGCGCGGCCGGGCTCGCGTGCGGGTGGGTCGACTTCAGCAGGGCGAGGACGCCCGCCGCGTGCGGCGCCGCCATCGACGTGCCGGCCTTGTAGGAGAAGCCGCCGTTGACCGTGGTCGACAGGATGCGGCCGTTGACCGCCGGCGCGTCCGGGGTCTGGTACTCGGTCCGGTCACCGCCGGGGGCGGCCACGTCGATGACGCCGAGACCGTAGTTGGAGTACGACGCCTTCAGGTCCTTGGCGCCGGTCGCGGACACCGTCACCACGCCCGGCAGCATCGCCGGGTAGTCGAGGCAGATCTTCGGGTCGATGACCCGGTCGACCTCGGTGCTGTCGTTCGGGCTGCTCTTGTCCAGGATGGAGTCCGCCGCCAGGTCGAACTTGGAGTTGCCGGCCGCGGCCACGTTGACCGTGCCCTTCTTCTCCGCGTACCGGGTCGCCCGGGTGACCGCCTCGAGGAGGGCCTTCTGGTCCTCGTCGTTCTTGCAGGCGAACATCCACGGGTCGGTGTAGTAGCTGTTGTTCGTGATGTCGATGCCGTTCTCGGCCGCCCACACGAAGCCGCAGACCACGGCCTCGGTGTAGAAGAAGCCCTCCGGCGTGGACACCTTGATGCCGGCGAGCTTCACGCCCGGCGCGACACCGGTGATGCCGGTGCCGTTCTTGGCGGCGCCGATGGTGCCCGCCACGTGGGTGCCGTGGTCGCTCTCCTTGGGGCCCGGACGCCACGAGCCGGGGGTCGTGTCCGGCTTGCCGCTCACGCAGTTGGCGGAGGCGGCGGCGTCGAAGTTCGGCGCCAGGTCCGGGTGGGTGTCGTCCACGCCGGTGTCGATGACGCCGACGGTGACGCGCTTGCTGCCCAGGGTCTTCTGGTGGGCCTTGTCGGCCTTGATGGCCGGCAGGTCCCACTGCAGCGGCTCCAGCGCGTCCTGCTCGCCCGTGGCGGCGGCCTCGGCGGCCCTGGCCTCGGCCGCGGTCAGCGCCTGCGCGTCCTCGCCGACCGAGGTGTCGGTCGCGGCGGACAGCGGCGCCGTACGGGTCGCACCGGCCGACACCACGCCACGCACCTGGCGGATCGTCTGCGCGAACTGCGGGTTCTGCGAGTGGACGACGATCACGCCGATCTGGTCGTAGGCCACGACCACCTCGCCGCCCGCGGCGGCTATCGCCTTCTTCACCGACGCGGCCGTCCAGCGGCCGTGGTCGACGTTGACGACGTACGACAGCTTCGGGCCGTTCGTGGCGACGGCGGCCGTCGGGAGGTCGCTCAGCTCCGCGGCGGAAGCGGCGCCCGTCGGCAGGAAGCCGAGCGAGGCGGTGAGCGCGAGACCGGCCGGCAGAGCGAGTACTCGGCCGCGCCTCGATCCCAGATGAGCCATGGGTTCTCCACATCATCCGTATGTACTGCCCAGGCGCCGATTGCGCGTGGGCAGGTGCATGACGAGCGAAGCTATCGCCGATCTTCCCCGGTCATCAATGGGGTGAGCGGCATTCATGAGGATCCGGGGAAGAAAAAACATCCGCGTGAACCACTTCGCGGCCCGCTCCGTGCCGTTGAGCAGGGGAGGGGCTCCGTCCGGACCCCGCCTCCCACCCTCAGCGAGGCCCCCCTTGTCCCTGCCCACCGCACCCGCGTCACGAGGAGAATCCGTGGCTACCGACGCACCTCCGCCGCCCCGAAGCGGCACCGAGAACGCCCCCGCACAGCCCTCGACGGGGGAGTTCGTCCAGGTGCAGGAGAGCGCCGAGTTCGGCGAACTGCGCCGCACCTACCGCTCCTTCGCCTTCCCCCTGACGATCGCCTTCATCGCCTGGTACCTGCTGTACGTGCTGCTCTCCAACTACGCGGGCGGCTTCATGGGCACCAGGCTCTTCGGCAACGTCAACGTGGCCCTCGTCCTCGGGCTCGGCCAGTTCGCGACCACCTTCCTGATCGCCTGGCTCTACTCGCGGCACGCGGCCGACCGCCTCGACCCCAAGGCCGAGGCCATCAAGGACCGCATGGAGTCCCGCATGGAGTCCCGTACGGAGGCCGACGCATGAGCGACACCCTTCTCCTCGCCGCCGGCAACGCCACCAGCGAGCACCGGCCGCTGATCATCAGCCTCTTCGCGGCCTTCGTCGTCGCCACCCTCGCCATCACCGTCTGGGCCGGCCGCCAGACCAAGAGCGCCGCCGACTTCTACGCCGGCGGACGGCAGTTCACCGGCTTCCAGAACGGCCTGGCCATCTCCGGCGACTACATGTCCGCCGCGTCCTTCCTCGGCATCGCCGGCGCCATCGCCCTCTTCGGCTACGACGGCTTCCTCTACTCCATCGGCTTCCTCGTCGCCTGGCTGGTCGCCCTGCTCCTGGTCGCCGAACCGCTGCGCAACTCCGGCCGCTTCACCATGGGCGACGTCCTCGCCTACCGCATGCGCCAGCGGCCCGTCCGCACCGCCGCCGGCACCTCCACCATCGTCGTGTCGATCTTCTACCTGCTCGCGCAGATGGCCGGCGCCGGCGTCCTCGTCTCGCTGCTGCTCGGCATCACCAGCGATGGCGGGAAGGTCGCCATCGTGGCCCTCGTCGGCGTCCTGATGATCGTGTACGTGACGATCGGCGGCATGAAGGGCACCACCTGGGTGCAGATGGTCAAGGCCGTCCTGCTCATCGCGGGCACGCTCCTGATCACCTTCCTCATCCTGCTGAAGTTCGACTTCAACCTCTCCCAGCTGCTGGGCGCGGCCGCCACCAACAGCGGCAAGGGCCAGGCGTTCCTGGAGCCCGGCCTCAAGTACGGCGTCAGCGGCACCTCCAAGCTGGACTTCCTGTCGCTCGGCATCGCGCTCGTCCTCGGCACCGCCGGACTGCCGCACATCCTCATCCGCTTCTACACGGTGCCGACCGCCAAGGCCGCCCGGAAGTCCGTCAACTGGGCCATCGGCATCATCGGCGCCTTCTACCTGATGACGATCGTCCTCGGCTTCGGCGCCGCCGCCCTGCTCAAGAACAGCGACATCATCGCCTCCAACAAGGCGGGCAACACCGCGGCCCCGCTCGCCGCCCTGGAGATCGGCGGCGGCGCCGACTCCACCGGCGGCGCCATCCTGCTCGCCGTCATCTCCGCCGTCGCCTTCGCGACCATCCTCGCCGTCGTCGCCGGCCTCACCCTGGCCTCGTCCTCGTCCTTCGCGCACGACATCTACGCCAACGTCATCCGGCGCGGAAAGGCCACCGAGAAGGAGGAGGTACGGGCCGCCCGCTGGGCCACCGTCCTCATCGGCGTCGTCTCCATCGCCCTCGGCGCCCTCGCCCGCGACCTCAACGTCGCCGGCCTGGTCGCCCTCGCCTTCGCGGTCGCCGCCTCCGCCAACCTGCCGACCATCCTCTACAGCCTCTTCTGGAAGCGGTTCACCACCCAGGGAGCGCTCTGGTCGATCTACGGCGGCCTGGTCTCCGCGGTCGTCCTGGTGCTGTTCTCGCCGGTCGTCTCCGGCAAGCCGACCTCCATGTTCAAGAGCGTCGACTTCTACTGGTTCCCGCTGGAGAACCCGGGCCTGGTCTCCATCCCGCTCGGCTTCCTCCTCGGCTGGCTCGGCTCCGTCCTCTCCAAGGAGGAGCCGGACAAGGGCAAGTACGCGGAACTGGAGGTCAAGTCCCTCACCGGTGTCGGAGCGCACTGAGTCGTATACGTTCCGCTGCGGGCCGACGGCCGCGTCGTATGGTTCTACGACGCGGCCGTCCCGGTCCCTGTGACAATCGGCCCATGCCCGATGTCCGAGGCCTCACGTAGGCTCGGACACAAGCGAACCGGAAGAAGGGGAGGGGGCCCAGTGCTCATCGACACCTACGGCCGTGTGGCCACCGACCTGCGGGTCTCGCTGACCGATCGGTGCAATCTGCGCTGCACGTACTGCATGCCGGAAGAGGGCCTGCAGTGGCTGGCCAAGCCCGACCTGCTCACCGACGACGAGATCGTCCGGCTGATACGGATCGCGGTCACCGAGCTCGGCGTCACCGAGGTCCGCTTCACCGGCGGCGAGCCGCTGCTCCGCCCCGGCCTCGTCGGCATCGTCGAGCGCTGCGCCGCCCTGGAGCCCCGCCCCCGGATGTCCCTGACGACCAACGGCATCGGACTCAAGCGCACCGCCGAGGCCCTGAAGGCGGCCGGTCTCGACCGGGTCAACGTCTCCCTCGACACCCTGCGCCCCGAGGTCTTCAAGGCCCTCACCCGCCGCGACCGCCACCAGGACGTCCTCGACGGCATGGCGGCCGCCCGCGCGGCCGGCCTCACCCCGGTCAAGGTCAACGCCGTCCTGATGCCCGGGCTCAACGAGGACGAGGCCCCCGACCTGCTCGCCTGGGCGATGGAGAACGACTACGAGCTCCGCTTCATCGAGCAGATGCCGCTGGACGCCCAGCACGGCTGGAAGCGCGACGGCATGATCACCGCCGGGGACATCCTCCAGTCCCTGCGCACCCGCTTCACGCTGACCCCCGAGGGCGCCGACGAGCGCGGCTCGGCCCCCGCCGAGCGCTGGGTCGTCGACGGCGGCCCCCACACGGTCGGCGTCATCGCCTCCGTCACCCGCCCCTTCTGCCGGGCCTGCGACCGGACCCGGCTCACCGCCGACGGCCAGGTGCGGACCTGCCTGTTCGCCACCGAGGAGACCGACCTGCGGGCCGCGCTCCGCTCGGACGCCCCGGACGCGGCGATCGCCGACCTCTGGAAGAAGGCCATGTGGGGCAAGAAGGCCGGCTCGGGCCTCGACGACCCGAGCTTCCTCCAGCCCGACCGCCCGATGTCAGCGATCGGCGGCTGATCCCGGGGAATCCGGAGAGCCCGGGGAATCCGGAGAGCCCGGGGAATCCGGAGACCCGGGGGAGTCCGCGGAGCCCGGCCGCCCCTGCCCCGGGGAGCCCTCGGTCCCGGACTCCCAGTCGGTCAGCAGGACGACGTCCTTCAGGAAACCCCGTACGCCCAGGAACTGGGAAAGGTGCTCGCGGTGCTCCTCGCACGCGAGCCACGTCTTGCGCCGCTCCGGCGTGTGCAGCTTGGGATTGTTCCAGGCGAGCACCCACACGGCCTCGGCCCGGCAACCCTTGGCGGAACAGATCGGCTTCGCTTCGCTCACTGGACCCTGGATCACCTGATCATTGTCCAGCAAGGGCGATGCCGAGCAGCCACGGGGGGAGCTGCCCGGCATCGGTCCGTCGCTCCGACGGGGGATGCGGAGCGCGTAGGCAGTATGTCACGGCGCATGGGGTGCGGTGCACCGGAACTTCATGATTGATCTGAGCATTTCTTGAGCTTCAGGCTCACCGAACGTGATCGGTCCGGCCGTACGCGCCGTACGTCGGTTCCGCCACGGCCTCCGCACCGCGCTCCAGCGCGGGCCGCACCGGAGCGGGCAGGTACGTGGAGGGAAGGGACGGCGCGCTCTCCCGGCCGGCGTTGGCGATCACCACCGCGATGTACGGGAGCACCGCGCCGAGCACCAGCGCCACGATCGCCACGGGCCGCTGCACGTTCCACAACGATGCCGCGGCGATCACGGCGAGCGTGCGCACCGACATCGAGACCACGTACCGCCGCTGCCGTCCCCGGACGTCGTCGGCGAGCCCCTGCCGGGCACCGGTGATCCGGAAGACCTCGGTTCCGCCACGCTTCCGCATCACATTCCACCGCCCACGCGCCGTGCCGGACCCTCCCCGGTCCGGACCTGCTTCCACGGTACGCCCGCCGCCGCCCGCGGGCGCAGCCGGGGCTCGTACGGCGTCGCCCGAGGTGCGCCGTACGGCCACCCGGCCGAGACTGGGCAGACGTGCGACGTGCGACAAGGAGGCGAAGATGAGTTGGTTGTGGGCGATCATCGTGGGCCTGGTCCTGGGGCTGATCGCGAAGGCGATCCTCCCGGGCAAGCAGCAGATCCCGCTGTGGCTGACGACCGTGTTCGGCATTCTGGGCAGTGTGCTCGGCAACGCGGTCGCGACCTGGATCGGGGTCAACGACACCAAGGGCATCGACTGGACCCGTCATCTGCTCCAGCTCATCGGCGCCGTCGCCATCGTCGGCGTCGGGGACATGCTGTGGGCCTCGATCAGAGGCAACAGGCAGCGGACCTGACCCCCGGGGCACCCGCCCCGCGGTCACGCCGGAGGCCCGGTACGGCGCCCACGCGCGCGTACCGGGCCTCCGCCTGGATCTCGGGGTCCTAGCCGGCGACCTCGATCGCCGCCAGGTTCTTCTTGCCCCGGCGCAGCACCAGCCAGCGCCCGTGCAGCAGCTCGTCCGCCGACACCTCGGCGTCCTCGGCCGTCACCTTGACGTTGTTGACGTAGGCGCCGCCCTCCTTCACCGTGCGGCGGGCCGCCGACTTGCTCGGCGCGAGACCGACCTCGGCGAACAGGTCCACCACCTGGCCCAGCTCCGACACGCGCGCGTGGGGCAGCTCGGACAGGGCGGCGGCCAGCGTGGCCTCGTCCAGGTCACCCAGCTCGCCCTGGCCGAACAGCGCCTTGGAGGCGTTCATGACGGCCTGGCACTGCTCGGCGCCGTGGACCAGGGTGGTCAGCTCCTCGGCGAGCGCCCGCTGCGCCGTACGGGCCTGCGGCCGCTCGGCCGTCAGCTTCTCCAGCTCCTCCAGCTCCTCGCGGGACTTGAAGGACAGGATCCGCATGTAGGTGGAGATGTCGCGGTCGTCCACGTTCAGCCAGAACTGGTAGAACGCGTACGGCGTCGTCATCTCCGGGTCCAGCCAGACGGCCCCGCTCTCGGTCTTGCCGAACTTGGTGCCGTCGGCCTTCACCATCAGCGGCGTCGCCAGCGCGTGGACCTCCGCCTCGGGCTCCAGCTTGTGGATCAGGTCCAGGCCCGCCACCAGGTTGCCCCACTGGTCGGAGCCGCCCTGCTGCAGCGTGCAGCCGTAGCGCCGGTACAGCTCCAGGAAGTCCATGCCCTGGAGCAGCTGGTAGCTGAACTCGGTGTAGCTGATGCCCTGCTCGGACTCCAGACGCCGGGCGACGGAGTCCTTGGTCAGCATCTTGTTGACCCGGAAGTGCTTGCCGATGTCCCGCAGGAACTCGATCGCCGACATGCCGGCGGTCCAGTCCAGGTTGTTCACCATCACCGCGGCGTTCTCGCCCTCGAAGGACAGGAACGGCTCGATCTGCGAGCGCAGCCGGTTCACCCAGTTCGCGACCGTCTCGGGGTCGTTCAGGGTGCGCTCGGCGGTCGGCCGCGGGTCGCCGATCTGGCCGGTGGCCCCGCCGACCAGCGCCAGCGGCCGGTGCCCGGCCTGCTGGAGCCGGCGGACGGTGAGGACCTGGACCAGGTGGCCGACGTGGAGACTGGCCGCGGTCGGGTCGAAACCGCAATAGAAGGTGACGGGACCGGCCGCGAGCGCCTTGCGCAGGGCCTCTTCGTCGGTGGACTGGGCGAAGAGCCCGCGCCACTTCAGCTCGTCGACGATGTCCGTCACGTCGTCCGTCTCCTCGGCTTTGGGGGGAATGCTGCATCGTGTTGCCACACTCAGTCTATGGGGGTCAGACCCCCTTGCTGACCGAGCTCATGTTGAAGTCCGGCACCCGCAGGGCGGGCATCGCGGCCCGGGTGAACCAGTCGCTCCACTCGCGCGGCAGCGTCTTCTCCGTCCGGCCCGCCTCGGTGGCCCGCGACAGCAGGTCGACCGGCGACTCGTTGAACCGGAAGTTGTTCACCTCGCCGACCACCTCGCCGTTCTCCACGAGGTAGACGCCGTCCCGGGTGAGCCCGGTGAGCAGCAGCGTCGCCGGGTCGACCTCGCGGATGTACCAGAGGCAGGTCAGCAGCAGGCCGCGCTCGGTGGCGGCGACCATCTCCTCCAGGGACCGCTCGCCGCCGGCGTCCAGGATCAGGTTCCCCGCTCCGGGGGCCACGGGCAAGCGAGTAAGCGCGGCGGAGTGCCGGGTGGTGATCAGGTGCTCCAGCCTGCCGTCGCGTACCCAGTCCACGGGAGGGACCGGCAGACCGTTGTCGAAGGCCGAGGAGTCGTCGCTGGAGGAGTGGGCGATCACGAACGGCGCCGACTCCAGGCCCGGCTCGTTCGGGTCGCTGCGCAGGGTCAGCGGCAGCGGCGAGAGGGTCTCGCCGATCCGGGTGCCGCCGCCGGGCTTGGAGAAGACCGTGCGGCCCTCCACCGCGTCCCGCGCCACCGAGGACCACAGCTGGTAGATCAGCAGGTCGGCCACGGCGGTCGGCGGCAGCAGCGTCTCGTACCGCCCGGCCGGCAGCTCGATCCGCCGCTTCGCCCAGCCGAGCCGGGTGGCGAGCTCCGCGTCCAGCGCGGTCGGATCCACGTCCTTGAAGTCCCGCGTCGAGCGCCCGGCCCACGCGGAACGGGTGCGGTCCGGCGACTTGGCGTTGAGCTCCAGGGTGCCGTTGGGCTGGTCGTGGCGCAGCCGCAGCCCGGTGGAGGTGCCCAGATAGGTCGAGGTCAGCTGGTGGTGGGCGAACCCGTACAGCTCGCGGCCGCCGGCCCTGGCCCGGGCGAAGGCCTCGCCGAGCGCGGGCGCGAAGGCGTCGAAGACGGCGGAGGAGGTCTCGGCCGGGGCGTCGGTGAAGCCGGGGGACACCGGCACGCCCTCGACCAGCGGCTGGGCGTCCTCCGCGGGCCCGGCGGCCCGCGCGGCCTCCTCGGCGGCCCGCACCAGCGGCTCCAGGTCGTCGGCGGTCACGGCGGACCGGGAGACGACACCGGAGGCGGTGCCCTCGGCCCCGTTCACGGTGGCGATCACCGTGAGCGTACGGCCACGGGTGACGCCGTTCGTGGTGAGCGCGTTGCCCGCCCAGCGCAGGTTCGCCGACGACTCCTCGTCCGCGATCACGACACACCCGTCCGCGCGGGACAGCTCAAGGGCCCGCTCGACGATCTCGTACGGCTTGCTGACGCGGCTCATCGACCGGCCTCCTGCGTCGTGTTCAGAATGTTGACACCCCGGAACAGGGCGGACGGGCAGCCGTGGGAGACCGCGGCGACCTGGCCCGGCTGGGCCTTGCCGCAGTTGAACGCGCCGCCCAGGACGTACGTCTGGGGGCCGCCGACCTGCTCCATGGAGCCCCAGAAGTCCGTCGTCGTCGCCTGGTACGCCACGTCCCGCAGCTGACCGGCCAGGCGGCCGTTCTCGATGCGGAAGAAGCGCTGGCCGGTGAACTGGAAGTTGTAGCGCTGCATGTCGATGGACCAGGAGCGGTCACCGACCACGTAGATGCCCCGCTCGACCCCGCCGATCAGGTCCTCGGTGGACAGACCACCGGGATCCGGCTGGAGCGACACGTTCGCCATCCGCTGCACCGGCACATGGCCGGGGGAGTCGGCGAAGGCACAGCCGTTGGAGCGGCCGAGGCCGGTCAGCTTCGCGATCCGCCGGTCCAGCTGGTAGCCGACGAGCGTGCCGTTCCTCACCAGGTCCCAGGACTGCGCCTCGACGCCCTCGTCGTCGTACCCGATGGTCGCGAGCCCGTGCTCGGCGGTCCGGTCACCCGTCACGTTCATGATCGAGGAGCCGTAGGCCAGCTTGCCCAGCTGGTCGAAGGTGGCGAAGGACGTGCCGGCGTACGCCGCCTCGTAGCCGAGGGCCCGGTCCAGTTCGGTGGCGTGGCCGATCGACTCGTGGATCGTCAGCCACAGGTTGGAGGGGTCGACGACCAGGTCGTAGCGCCCGGCCTCGACGCTCGGCGCCCGCATCTTCTCGGCGAGCAGCTCCGGGATCTCCTCCAGCTCCTTGTCCCAGTCCCAGCCGGTGCCGGTCAGGTACTCCCAGCCGCGCCCGACCGGCGGCGCGATCGTCCGCATCGAGTCGAACTCGCCGGTCGAGGCGTCCACGGCGACCGCCGTCAGCTGCGGGTGCAGCCGGACCCGCTGCTGGGTGGTGACGGTGCCGGCCGTGTCCGCGTAGAACTTGTTCTCGAAGACGGTGAGCAGCGAGGCGTCCACGTGCGCCACCCCGTCGGCGCGCAGCAGCCGCGCGCTCCACTCGGCGAGCAGCCCGCTCTTCTCCTCGGGGGAGATGGTGAACGGATCGATCTCGTACGAGGAGATCCACACCTTGTCGGCGTGCACCGGCTCCTCGGCGAGCTCCACCCTCCCCCACAGCCCTCCGGGCGTGGGAGGTGCCCCCACGTCGGAGCCGGCCGCGGCGATCACCTTCGCCGACAGCTTCGCCATCGCCACGGCCTGGGAGGCGACCCGCGCGGCCCCGTCCATGGTCAGGTCCACCCCGGACGCGAATCCCCACGCCCCGCCGTGCACCACCCGCACCGCGTAGCCGAGGTCCGTGATGTCCGAGGAACCGGACGGCTTGGCGTCGCGCAGCCGCCACGAGGCGCTGCGCACCCGCTCCAGGCGGAAGTCGGCGTGCTCGGCGCCGAGCGCCCGCGCGCGGGCGAGCGCCGCGTCGGCGAGCGCCCGCAACGGAAGCTGGGTGAAGGCTTCGTCGAGGGAATGGGGGGTCCCAGATTGCACAGCTGTCTCCTGTCGTGTGAGACCGGTCGCCCCCGATCATGTCGTGCTTTCCGCCGCGATGCCCAGACCTTTCTGTAGGGACCCGACAGTGACACCAGGACGCCACTGTCAGGGCCCGATTCTCCGTATCGCGGAAGGGACCGATAGGTTTTCGGCATACCAGACCGCTATCGAAAGGGTGATCCGTTGAGCCGCTCGGTTCTCGTCACCGGAGGAAACCGGGGCATCGGCCTCGCCATCGCCCGCGCGTTCGCCGAGGCGGGCGACAAGGTCGCGTTCACGTACCGGTCCGGCGAGCCGCCGGCCGCCCTGACCGACCTCGGCTGCCTGGCCGTCAAGTGCGACATCACCGACGCCGAGCAGGTGGAGCAGGCGTACAAGGAGATCGAGGAGAAGCACGGTCCGGTGGAGGTCCTCGTGGCCAACGCCGGCGTGACGAAGGACCAGCTCCTGATGCGCATGTCCGAGGAGGACTTCACGTCCGTCCTCGACACCAACCTCACCGGCACCTTCCGGGTCGTCAAGCGTGCCAACCGCGGCATGCTGCGCGCCAAGAAGGGCCGGGTCGTGCTGATCTCCTCGGTCGTCGGTCTGCTCGGCTCGGCGGGCCAGGCGAACTACGCCGCCTCGAAGGCCGGACTGGTCGGTTTCGCGCGATCCCTCGCCCGTGAGCTCGGCTCGCGCAACATCACCTTCAACGTCGTCGCGCCCGGTTTCGTCGCCACCGACATGACCGCGGTGCTCACCGACGAGCAGCGCGCCGGCATCGTGTCCCAGGTGCCGCTGGGCCGCTACGCGCAGCCCGAGGAGATCGCCGCCACGGTGAAGTTCCTCGCCTCGGACGACGCCTCGTACATCACTGGAGCCGTCATCCCGGTTGACGGCGGATTGGGCATGGGTCACTGATCACATGAGCGGAATTCTCGAGGGCAAGCGCATCCTGATCACCGGTGTGCTGATGGAGTCCTCCATCGCCTTCCACGCCGCGAAGCTGGCCCAGGAGCAGGGCGCGGAGATCATCCTCACCGCCTGGCCGCGGCCGACGCTGACCGAGCGCATCGCCAAGAAGCTGCCGCAGCCCGAGAAGGTCAAGGTCCTGGAGCTCGACGTCTCCAACGACGAGCACCTCGCGCGTCTGGAGGGCCAGGTCCGCGAGCACCTGGGCGACCGCCTCGACGGCATCGTGCACTCCATCGGTTTCGCCCCGCAGGACGCGCTCGGCGGCAACTTCCTGAACACGCCGTTCGAGTCCGTCGCCACCGCCATGCACGTCTCGGCCTTCTCCCTGAAGTCGCTGACCATGGCGCTGCTGCCGCTGATGAGCGAGGGCGGCGCGGTCGTCGGCCTCACCTTCGACGCGAAGTTCGCCTGGCCGCAGTACGACTGGATGGGCCCGGCCAAGGCCGCCCTGGAGGCCACGAACCGTTACATGGCGCGTGACCTCGGCAAGCAGAACATCCGCTGCAACCTGGTCTCGGCCGGCCCGCTCGGCTCGATGGCCGCCAAGTCCATCCCGGGCTTCTCCGAGCTGGCGAGCGTCTGGGACAGCCGCTCCCCGCTCGAGTGGGACCTGTCCGACCCGGAGCCGGCGGGCCGCGCGATCGTGGCGCTGCTCTCCGACTGGTTCCCGAAGACGACCGGCGAGATCGTCCACGTCGACGGCGGTCTGCACGCGATCGGCGCCTGACGCCGGAGCGGCCGTACGTGTGAAGGGGCCGGGTGCCCGCCTGTGGGGCGGCACCCGGCCCCTTCGCGTTTTCGCAACCCGGGGCCCGAGTCGAAAACTGGGCCGAATCACCTCAGACTGGGTCAGAGCACGATGTTCAGGGCGTGACGTTCCGGCTACTGCTCGGGGAGGAGGTACGGGCATGCGCGTGCTGCACCGCGGGGCCGCCGCCTTCGCCACGGCCGCCGCTCTCCTCGCCGGCATCGCCGTCGCCGCGGAGGTCCGCGCCGACCCCGCCCCGGTGGACGACTCCTCCTTCACCGAGACCGTCACGGCACCCGCCGCCGGGGAACGCGAGAACTTCGGCGCCTCGTGCGGCATCGTCGTGGAGGGCTCCCACGTCACGGCGTACTGCCGCAACCCCTATCCCGACACCGACCGGGTCCGGCTGCACGTCGAATGCGCCCGCTGGTGGGACCTCGACACCGACAGCGCTCCCGTCGCCGTGCCCCCGGCCGACTACGCCCAGGTGACCGGCCGCTGCTGGAAGGAGGTCCGCTCGGCCTGGATCACCCACGAGCCGGCGGGCCGCGGGTAGGGCCTGCCGTCCTCGGGTCAGGCCGTGCGAGCTCCGGTGTCCCGTTCCGGAGCCCGTCCCGGGTCCCGTTCCGGAGCCCGTCCCGGGTCCCTCAGGCACAGGAACGGATAGCTCGCCGCCTCCGCCGCCGCCCGCTCGGCGTCGCCCGCCCGGATCGCCTCCACCAGACGCGCGTGGTCCATGTGGTTCTCCGGCCGCAGCTCCCGCCCCACGTCCTCGCGCAGCCACTCGCGCAGCACGTGCCCCAGATCCGCGTACAGCTCGGTGAGCACCTCGTTGTGCGAGGCCACCACCACGGCGTGGTGGAAGGCCGCGTCCACCGTCACAAACTCCTCCGCGTCGCCCGACTCCCACGCCTCCTCGCGCTTGAGGAGCATGGCGTCCAGCTGCTTGAGGTCCCGGTCCGTGCGCCGCTGCGCCGCGAGCCGGGCCGCCGAGGACTCCAGCGTGGAGCGCAGCTCCGCGACGTGCCGCGGATCGGAGCCGGCGAACCTGCGGTGCATCACCCCGGCCAGCTCGCTCGTCGCCACCACATAGGTGCCCGAGCCCTGCCGGATGTCGAGCAGCCCGTTGTGCGCGAGCGCGCGGACCGCCTCCCGCACGGTGTTGCGGGCCACGCCCAGCTGCTCCACGAGCTCCGGCTCCGTCGGGATCCGTGACCCCACCGGCCACTCGCCGGAGGTGATCTGGTTCCGCAGCTCGGCGATCACCTGATCGGAGAGCCCGGTACGCCGGGGATGGCCGAGCGCCATGCTGCACCTGCCGTTCCGTTCGAAAGAGGCGAGAGATTGGTTCGAAATTGGACAACCAATCATCCCATGATTCTATGATGGGCTGCATGCCTGACGAGCAGCAGACCCTCGCACCCGCCACCCGGACGGCCCGCCCCGCCCGGGACGCCGCCGATTCTTCCGCACCCGCCCGGCCCGCCCGCTGGGTTACCCGGCTCGTCGTCGTCGGACTCGTCCTCGCCGCCCTCAACCTGCGCCCGGCCATCACCAGCCTCGGCGCCCTGCTCGAAGAGGTCAGCGCCGACCTCCACATGAGCGGCACCGTCGCCGGCGTCCTCACCTCCGTACCGCCGCTCTGCTTCGCCGTCTTCGGCATCGCCGCCCCGCGCCTCGCCCGCCGCTTCGGCCCCGCGGCCGTGGTCTGCGCCGGCATGGCCGCGATCCTCGCGGGCCTGCTGCTTCGGCCCTTCGCGGGCGGCACCGCGGGCTTCCTCGCCGCCAGCGCCCTGGCCCTCATGGGCATCGCGCTCAGCAACGTCCTCATGCCGGTCCTGGTCAAGAAGTACTTCCCGGACCGCGTCGGCAGCATGACCGGCCTCTATTCGATGGCCCTCGCCCTCGGCACCTCGCTGGCCGCCGCCGCCACCGTGCCGATGACCGCGGCCCTCGGCGGCGGCTGGCGCCTCGGCCTCGGCATCTGGGCGGCCCTCGCCGCCCTCGCCGTCCTGCCGTGGCTGCCGCTGCTGCGCGACCGCGCCGCGGACGGAGGCGCCGGGCGGGCCGTGGTTCCTGGCCAGGGCGCCGGGCGGCAGGACGGCGCCACGCGCGCGGGTGCCGCCGCCCCCGACACGCAGGCGGGTGCCGCCGTCCCCGACACGCGCGCGGGTGCCACCGCTCCCGCCCCCGCCACCGCCGCGCCGCGCATCACCCGCAGCCGCACGGCCTGGGCCCTCGCCGTCTTCTTCGGCCTCCAGGCCACCGGCGCGTACATCACCATGGGCTGGATGCCGCAGATCTTCCGCGACGCCGGCGTCCCCGCCTCCACCGCGGGCGTGCTCCTCGCCGTCACCATGGTCATGGGCGTGCCGCTCGCCTTCGTCATCCCCGGGCTCGCGTCCCGGATGCGCAACCAGGGCCCCATCGTCGTCGCCCTCGGCCTGTGCGGCCTCGGCGGCTACACCGGCCTCTACTTCGCGCCCGCCGCCGGCGCCTGGGCCTGGGCCCTGCTCCTCGGCGTCTCCAACTGCGCCTTCCCGCTCGCCCTCACCATGATCGGGATGCGCTCGCGCACCGGCACCGGCGTCGTGCGGCTCTCCGCCTTCGCCCAGAGCGTCGGCTACCTCATCTCCATCCCAGGGCCGCTGCTCGTCGGCGTCCTCTACCAGCACAGCGGCGGCTGGGGCCTGCCGATCGCCCTCATGGGCGGCCTGATGATCCCGCAGATGGTCGTCGGCAGCCTCGCGGGGCGGGACCGGACGGTCGAGGACGAATGCTGAGATGCGAGACTGTTCGCATGCCCGTACTCGAACCGAACCCCCCGAACGGCCAGAAGAAGCTCCTCATCGTCTTCGGCACGATGATCGGCATCACGGTCGTCATCGCCGTCATCGCCTCCCTCGCCTCTCCGTGAGCCGCCGGGGACGGGGCCGTCCCCCCGTCCCCTAGGGGGCGGGTGTCAGGGTGAAGTGGGTGGATCACCTGATGGGCCGGGGCCCGAGCACTCCGTACGTTGGGACGTGAAGCAGCGAGCACACGGATCCCGGCCCAGCCGGATCCCCTCCCACGGAGGCGGACATGACGGCGCGAGCCATGACGACGCGAACCCAGACCGGAGCCCGGAGCGACGTCCGCGCCGCCCGCGCCGTCCCGGCCGGCGTCGACACCCGACTGCCCTGGTGGGCACTGGCCCTCCCGGTCCTCGCGTTCGTCGCCCTCTTCCTCCTCATCACGGGACCGGGAGACGCCCACGCGGCGGGCGCCGACCCCGGAATCGGGGGCATCCTGGCACGGATCCAGCAAACCCTTCCTCTCTGAGCCGACCCGGGCCGATTCATGCGAAGCTGTGGTGCATGAGCGTCGACACACCCCGAAGGATCGTGCTCCTCCGACACGCCAAGGCGGACTGGCCCCAGACCTCAGACCACGAGCGCCCGCTCGCCGATCGCGGTCGCCAGGACGCCCCGGTGGCGGGCCGCAAGCTCGCCGACAGCGGCATCGGCTTCGACCTGGCCCTCGTCTCCACCGCCGTGCGGACCCGCGAGACGTGGAAGCTCGCCGCCGCCCAGCTGCCCGAGCGCCCCAAGACGGTGTACGAGGAGCGGCTGTACGAGGCCTCGCTCGGCGAGCTCATCGCCCTGGTCAACGAGACCCCCGACACGGTGGCCGACCTCCTGCTCGTCGGCCACAACCCCGGGATGCACGCACTGGCCGACGCCCTCGCCGGCGCCTCCGAGGGCGACGCGCTCGCCCGGATGAACCGCAGCGGTTTCCCCACCGCCGCCTTCGCCGTCGTCACCTTCGACGGCTCCTGGAAGTCCGTCGAGCACGGCATGGACGCCACCCTCGTCGACTTCTGGGCCCCGCACGCCTGAGTGAACGCGAAGGCCCGGCCGTCGGTCGACGGCCGGGCCCCTGTCGTACGCGCCCTCAAGGCGTTCCCGCGCCTCCAGGCGTCCGCTCACCCTCAAGGCGTCCGGGTTTCCCCAGGCGGCCGGGTGTCCTCAGGCTCCGGGTGTCTCCAGGCGTCCGCGCGCCTCACGTCGTACCCGTGCCTCACGTCGTACCCGTGCCTCAGTGCAGCAGGTCCTCCGCGCCGCCGTCCGCGGCCTCGACCTCCTCGCGGGTGATCCCGAGGAGGTAGAGCACCGTGTCCAGGAACGGCACGTTCACCGCCGTGTGCGCTGCCTCGCGCACCACCGGCTTGGCGTTGAACGCCACCCCGAGCCCGGCCGCGTTCAGCATGTCCAGGTCGTTGGCACCGTCACCGATCGCCACCGTCTGCGCCAGCGGCACCCCGGCCTCCGCCGCGAAGCGGCGCATCAGCCGCGCCTTGCCCGCCCGGTCCACGATCTCCCCGGTCACCCGGCCGGTGAGCTTGCCGTCGACGATCTCCAGGGTGTTCGCCTGGGCGAAGTCCAGCCCCAGCTTCTCCTTCAGATCATCGGTGACCTGCGTGAATCCGCCGGAGACGACACCCACCTGGTAGCCGAGCCGCTTGAGCGTACGGATCAGGGTGCGCGCCCCGGGCGTCAGCCGCACCTCCTCGCGGACCTTGTCGACCACGGACGCGTCCAGCCCGGCGAGCAGCTCCACCCGCGCGTGCAGGGACTGCTCGAAGTCCAGCTCGCCGCGCATCGCCGCCGCCGTCACCTCGGCGACCTTGTCCTCGCAGCCCGCGTGCGCCGCGAACAGCTCGATGACCTCGTCCTGGATCAGCGTCGAGTCGACGTCCATCACCACCAGCCGCTGGGCCCGGCGGTGCAGCCCGGCGGAGACCACGGCCACGTCGACGCCGATGGAGTGCGCCTCGGTGGCGAGCGCGGTGCGCAGCGCCTCCGTCGCACAGCCCGAGACGGCGAATTCGACGGCCGTCACCGGATACTTCGCGAGCCGGAAGATACGGTCGATGTTGCCGCCGCTCCCGGCGATCCTGGCCGCTATGGCCGCCGTCTGCTCGGCGGTCAGCGGGTGCCCGAGCACGGTGACGTGCGAGCGTCCCTCGCCGCGCGGACGGTTGTCGCCGGTGCCCGAGATGATCTCGGCCTGCAGCTTCATGGACTCCGCCCAGCTGTGCACGGTCGCCCGCAGCTCACCCTGGCTGGCGACGGTCGGCTCGGTGACGAGCGCGCACAGCACGAGGCGGCCGCGCGACACGACCTGCTCGATGTCCACGACGTCGACGGAGTAGGCGGCGAGGGTGTCGAAGAGTCCGGCGGTGATCCCGGGACGGTCCTTCCCGAAGATCTTGACGAGAAGAGTGGGCACGTCCGAGGCGGGGACGTCCGATGTCTGCGATGCGCTCATGGTTCTTCCACCGTATCGGGCACCGGGTGCCACCCGGTCCCCCGTCCCGCCTGACGGACACCCGCGTGGCCGCCTTGCTGTCCGGAAGGCCCGCCCTGTGCACGTACGCAAGCTCTTCACGCGGCCCGACTTTCGGATACGGGCCGGGGCCTGAAATAGTTCCCCAGGATGTTCACCATCCCTGGGCTCCCGACGACGGGGGTGCATCGGGGGACAAGTAGTGGGGCATGGAGTGCCAGAACTCGTACTGGAATTGAATGGAAGGACCTGGACCCTCGATCCGTCCAGGTCGTACACCCTGGGCCGTGACCCCCAGGGCGACCTGGTGATCGACGACGCCAGGGTCTCGTGGCGGCACGCCACCATCAGCTGGGGCGGCCGGAGTTGGGTCATCGAGGACCACGGCTCCACCAACGGCACGTTCGTACAGGGCCAGCGGGTCCACCAGGTGGAGATCGGCCCCGGCTCGGCCGTCCACCTCGGCAACGCCACCGACGGGCCGCGGCTGAACCTCGCCGCCGCCGGGGCTCCGGCCCAGCAGGCGGTCCCGCACCAGCAGGCGCAGCAGCCCGTGCAGCAGCCGGCCCACCAGGCCGCGCCGCACCAGGCCCCGCAGGCCGACTGGGCCGGCCACCAGGCCCCGCCGCAGCAGCACGCCCCGCAGCAGCAGGGCTGGCAGCAGCAGCCGCACCAGGCCCCGCCGCAGGCCCCGTTCCAGCAGCCGCAGCAGGCCCCGCAGGAGGTCTACGCGTCGAAGGTCCCGCACCAGCAGGCCGGCCCGCAGGGCGCGATGCCGATGCACGGCGACCGCAGCCCCACCACGTTCCACCAGCTGAACCTCGGCCGCGTCATGCGCATCGGCCGTGCGCTCGAGAACGAGCTGGTCGTCTCCGACCTCCAGGTCTCCCGCAACCACGCCGAGTTTCACGCGACGCCCGACGGCCGGTTCGAGATCCGCGACCTCGGCTCGCACAACGGCACGTACGTCAACGGTCAGCCGATCCCCAAGGGCGGCACCGTCCTCCTCGGCCCCAACGACATCGTCGGTGTCGGCCACTCGACCTTCCGGATCGTCGGCAACCAGCTCGAGGAGTTCGTCGACACCGGCGAGGTCTCCTTCTCGGCCCGCCACCTCACGGTGACCGTCGACGGCGGCAAGCAGATCCTCAAGGACGTCACCTTCGGCGTCCCCGAGAAGTCGCTCATCGGCGTCATCGGCCCCTCCGGCTCCGGCAAGTCGACCCTGCTCAAGGCGCTCACCGGCTACCGGCCCGCCGACCAGGGCGACGTCCTCTACGACAACCGCAGCCTCTACAAGCAGTTCGCCGAGCTGCGCCAGCGCATCGGTCTGGTCCCGCAGGACGACATCCTGCACAAGGAGCTGACCGTCCAGAAGGCCCTGCGCTACGCGGCCAAGCTCCGCTTCCCCGGCGACACCGCCGAGGCCGAGCGCGAGGCCCGGATCGGCGAGGTCCTGCGCGAGCTCAAGCTCGACATCCACAAGGAGAAGAAGGTCACCTCCCTCTCCGGTGGCCAGCGCAAGCGCGTCTCCGTCGCCCTGGAGCTGCTGACCAAGCCGTCGCTGATCTTCCTGGACGAGCCCACCTCCGGTCTCGACCCCGGCATGGACCGCGACGTCATGCAGCTGCTGCGCGGCCTCGCCGACGACGGCCGCACGGTCCTCGTGGTCACCCACTCGGTGGCCGAGCTGGGCCTGTGCGACAAGCTGCTCGTGATGGCGCCCGGCGGCTCGGTGGCGTACTTCGGCCCGCCGGACGAGGCGCTGAACTTCTTCGGCTACTCCACCTGGGCCGACGTCTTCTCCGCCTTCGAGAACTACCGCGACTACGACTGGGCGGGCCGCTGGAAGGGCTCGCAGCACTACCAGATGTACGCGGCCGAGATCGACGCCGTCGCCGCCCAGCCGGTCCAGATGCCGCAGCAGGCGCAGCAGGCGATGAGCAAGCCGCCCAAGCCGCAGGGCTGGGGCTCCCAGCTGTGGACCCTGATCCGCCGCTACGTATCGGTGATCGCCTCCGACAAGGGTTTCCTGGCCCTGATGGTGATCCTGCCGGCCGTCCTCGGCGCGGTCTCGGTGGTCATCCCGGCCGACTTCGGCCTCGGCCGGCCCACGCCGCCGTCCCGCTACAACGGCGA
The DNA here is from genome assembly GCF_040302485.1 of Streptomyces sp. NPDC126499. Classification (NCBI taxonomy): domain Bacteria; kingdom Bacillati; phylum Actinomycetota; class Actinomycetes; order Kitasatosporales; family Streptomycetaceae; genus Streptomyces; species Streptomyces sp. NPDC126499. Next base: position 217,711 of record NZ_JBEOUO010000013.1, read on the forward strand.
CGCCGGCACGATCATGCTGATCCTCGCGGTCGGCATGTGCTTCTCGGGCGCCGCCAACTCCGTACGAGAACTGATCAAGGAACGGGTCATCTACGAGCGGGAGCGCGCCACCGGCCTGTCCCGCTCCGCGTACCTGATGTCCAAGGTCATCGTCCTCGGCCTGATCACCGCCTTCCAGGGCGTGATCATCTGCGGTATCGGCTTCTCCACCCGCGAGCTGCCCGAAGAGGGCCTGTTCATGCCGCCGGCCGTCGAGCTGTGCGTCCAGGTCATCGCGCTCGGCCTGACCTCGATGATGGTGGGCCTCGTCATCTCCTCGCTGGTGAAGACCGCCGAGAAGACCATGCCGCTGCTGGTCATGTTCGCGATCGTCCAGGTCGTCTTCACCGGCATCCTCTTCCAGGTGTACGGCTCGCCCGGCCTGGAGCAGTTCGCCTGGCTCATGCCGTCCCGCTGGGGCATCGCCGGCGCGGGCACCACGCTCGACCTGGCGCACCTGATGCCGCCGTGGGACCACAAGAACCCCGGCAACACCGACCCGCTGTGGGAGCACACGGTCGCCCAGTGGAGCATCGACCTCGGCATCCAGCTGCTGATGGCCGCGGTCTGCTGTGTCCTCGTGGCGCGGCTGCTGCGCCGCCACGAGCCGGAGGTCATGCGCAAGTAGCGGGGACCCGGCCCGTACGCCCGGTCCGTACGCACGCCAAGGGCGGCACCCCGCACGGGGTGCCGCCCTTCGGCATGTCCTGCGCGTCCCGGCCGCCGGCTCAGTACGCGCTGTTGACGTTGTCCATGGAGCCGTAGCGGTCGGCCGCGTAGTTGCAGGCCGCGACGATGTTGGCGACCGGGTCGTACTGGTCGAACTTGGTGCCCGGCACGTGGTAGGCCTTGAAGGTCGGGTAGATGACCTGGAGCAGGCCCTTCGAGGGGACGCCGTTGATGGCGTTGATGTCCCAGTTGTTGATGGCCCGGGGGTTACCGCTGGACTCCCGCATGATGTTGCGGTGGATGCCCTCGTAGGTGCCCGGGATGTTGTGCTTCTTCATGATGTGCAGCGCCTCGCGGATCCAGCCGTCGAGGTTGTTCGCGAAGACGGGCTTGCGGGCGGCGGCACGGCTCGCGGCGGCCTTCTCGGCAGCGCGCTTCTTCGCCGCGGCCTCGGCCTTCTTCTTCGCGGCGGCGGCCTTGGCGGCGGCCTCGGCCTTCTTCTTGGCCTCGGCGGCGGCCTTGGCCTTGGCGGCGGCCTCCTGCTTCGCCTTCAGGGCGAAGGCCGAGGTCTGCTCGTCCAGGCTGGCGGCCATGGCCTTGGCCTGCGGGCTGTTCGCGTCGTAGGACCACGCGACCTGCTGGGTGTTCGCGAGGGCCTGGGGCTCGACCTCGGCGGAAGCGTTGCCAGGGATGAGAGAGAAGCCGAGCGCCGCGGCGCTCAGAGCGGCGACGCCGGCGATCGTGGCCTTGTGGGTCTTCTTCAGACCACGACTGTGGCCAGGGGTGTTCGCAGACATGCAGGACTACCTCTTCGAATCGCTGGGGGGTCGCTCAGGCCGGGCGGCGCTACGCCTTGCTCGGCGGCGACGGACGCAATTCTTAGCGGCAGCAAAAACCCGTGGCAAAGGTGTGACGTACGATCCCCGGTAGTGGATCAGGGGCCTCGCAAGGGCGCGCACCGAGGGGTCCGCGACCAGGTGCCCCAGCGCTCATCTCGCCTTTACGTGTCCACTAGGGGGATTCGTACGTGACGTGGGTCCTATGCGCGGGCTCACATCGGTCACGTAACAACCTCACCGCATGTTGCGCCTGCAATGCGCACAGTGAGGCACCTCCTCCGGAGGGAGGAGAGACCGCCGACCGACCTCCTACGGGAGTCGCCCCCGCACCCCACCCGCGGTCTCACGGCACGGGCGGGCCTGTCCCGCCCCGGTCCCACCAGAGCCCCGCCGGCACCCGGCGCGGACAGGGCCCACCAGGGCTCCGCTGCCCCTGTCGGGGGCCCACCAGGACCCCCTCGCCTCGGCGTCCACCAGGGCTCCGCCGATCCCGGGCCCGGTCCCGCCAGGACCTCGCCGGCCCCCGGCCCGGCTCGGGTCCCACCAGGGCTCCGCCGCCCCGGCCCCGCCGCGGCCCCTCGGCCTAGGCCCGTGGTCCTAGCCCACCGCCGGCCCCGGGGGGATACGGACCGTCACACCCCGCCGGTACGGTGAGCGCATGAGCCATCGACCGAGCTCCGGCCTGGCCGCCGTGAGCAGCGCCCTGCTGGCGATGAACCGCCAGATGGAGGTCCGTGACGTCCTCAAGACGATCGTCGTCTCGGCCCGCGAGCTGCTCGACGCCGAGTACGCCGCGCTCGGCGTCCCGGACGACCACGGCGGCTTCGCCCAGTTCGTCGTCGACGGCGTCAGCGACGAGCAGTGGCGCGCCATCGGCCCGCTGCCCCGCCAGCACGGCATCCTCGCCTCCATGCTCCACAAGGCCGAGCCCGAGCGCCTCGACGACGTCCGCGAGGACCCCCGCTTCGAGGGCTGGCCCGACGCCCATCCCGAGCTGTCCGACTTCCTGGGCCTGCCGGTCCGCGACGGCGACGAGATCCTCGCCGCCCTCTTCCTCGCCAACAAGCGCTGCCCCATGCCGTCCGGCGGCTGCGGCTTCACCGCCGAGGACGAGGAGCTCCTGACCCTCCTCGCCCAGCACGCGGCCATCGCCCTCACCAACGCCCGGCTCTACGAGCGCAGCCGCGAGCTCACCATCGCCGAGGAGCGCTCCCGCCTCGCCCACGAGCTGCACGACGCCGTCAGCCAGAAGCTGTTCTCCCTCCGGCTCACCGCCCAGGCCGCCGCCGCCCTCGTCGACCGCGACCCCGCCCGCGCCAAGGGCGAGCTCCAGCAGGTCGCCGAGCTCGCCGCCGAGGCCGCCGACGAGCTGCGCGCCGCCGTCGTCGAGCTGCGCCCCGCCGCCCTCGACGAGGACGGCCTGGTCCATACCCTGCGCACCCAGGTCCAGGTCCTCGACCGCGCCCACACCGCCCGGGTCACCTTCGACAGCACCGGCGTCCGCGCGCTGCCCGCCGCCCACGAGGAGGCCATGCTCCGCGTCGCCCAGGAGGCCCTGCACAACGCGCTGCGCCACTCCGGCGCGGCCCGCGTCACCGTCTCCCTCAGCCGCAGCGGCCAGGGAGCACGGCTCACCGTCACCGACGACGGCCGGGGCTTCGACCCCGCCACGGTCCGCACCGCCGGCCGCCACCTCGGCCTGGTCTCCATGCGCGACCGCGCCGCCGGCGTCGGCGGCACGCTCACCGTCACATCGGCCCCGGGCCGGGGCACCACGATCGAGATGGAGGTTCCCGGTGGCTGACAAGCCCATCCGCGTCCTGCTCGTCGACGACCACCAGGTCGTCCGCCGCGGCCTGCGCACCTTCCTGGAGGTCCAGGACGACATAGAGGTCGTGGGGGAGGCCGCCGACGGCGCCGAGGGCGTCGCCGCCGCCGAGGAGCTGCGGCCCGACGTCGTCCTCATGGACGTCAAGATGCCCGGCACCGACGGCATCGAGGCCCTGCGCCGGCTGCGCGAGCTCGCCCATCCCGCCCGCGTCCTGATCGTCACCAGCTTCACCGAGCAGCGCACGGTCGTCCCCGCGCTGCGCGCCGGCGCGTGCGGCTACGTCTACAAGGACATCGACCCCGACGCCCTCGCCGGCGCCATCCGCTCCGTCCACGCCGGCCACGTGCTGCTCCAGCCCGAGGTGGCCGACGCGCTCCTCAGCCAGGAGGACCAGGGCGGCGGCACGGGCCGCGGCTCCTCGCTGACCGAGCGGGAGCGGGAGGTCCTCGGCCTGATCGCCGACGGCCGCTCCAACCGGGAGATCGCCCGGGCGCTGGTCCTGTCCGAGAAGACGGTGAAGACGCACGTCTCCAACATCCTCATGAAGCTGGACCTCGCGGACCGGACCCAGGCCGCGCTCTGGGCCGTACGGCACGGCCTCACCTCGTAGGCACGACCGTTCCCTTTTTCATACTGTCGGGTGGATGTCCCCCGTTCGGCGTAACGAACGGGGGGTGGCGGCGTTCTCCAGGGCGTGCTGCGGCGGACCGGCCGCAGCGATGACCAGGAGGATCCTGAAGTGAACAACCTCAAGAAGGCCGCTGCCCTCACCATGGTCGCCGGTGGCATCGTCGCCGCCGGCGCGGGCGTCGCCTCCGCCCACGGCGGCGCGCACGCCCACGGTCAGGCCCTCAACTCGCCGGGCGTCGTCTCCGGCAACCTGGTGCAGGTCCCGGTCCACGTCCCCGTGAACGTCTCCGGCAACACGGTCAACGTGATCGGCCTGCTCAACCCGGCCTTCGGCAACACGGCCGTCAACCACTGACGCCCCGCTGAACCACCGGCCCCTGGACGATCCCCCGGGGGCCGGTCCCCTTCTCGACACGGGGCCCGCACCGCTCGGCGCCGGGCGCCTCTCGGGCTTCGTCCCGCTGCGGTGGACTCCGTCCACCGGTGGTGGCGGGCGTCCGGGCGTGCCGGACCGTGGGAGCGGGAGGAACCGCGCCCGCCGGGCGGCCCCGGTGCGAGGCGGCGCCGGCGGGCGGCGTCAGACGCCCCGTTCGCGTTCCCGCTCCTCCACGTACGCGTTGTACGCCGCGACCTGCGCCCGGCGTGCCACCCGTTCCACCGGCCGCAGCGCCGCCCCCCGCGCCGCCATCTCGGCCGCGCTGACCGCGCCGCCGTGGCCGTGGTCGTAGGCCAGGTCGACGAGCAGGCCGATGCGCTGGGCCAGCTCCAGGACGCGGACCGCGCGCGGCGGGTAGCCGGGGGCCAGGACCTCGCGGCCGGGTTCGGCGCGGGCGCGGTAGGCGTCGCGGGCCGCTTCCGCCGCCGGGCCGCTGGCGGCGACGTCCAGGCGGGTCAGCACCGTGGTCGCCTCCCGCAGCGCCTCCGCCAGCTCCCGCTCCGCCTCGCCGAGCGACGGCACGTCCGCCGGCGGCGCCTCCCGCACGGTCAGACAGTGCCAGACGACCTCCACGTGCACATCACCCGCGGGCCCCGCCTCCGTCACCTCCGGCACCAGCCCGTACGGCGCGCCGAAGCCCACCACCGCCTCCTCCGCGTCCAGCGCCCGCGCGTTGAACTCCGGCGGACCGCTCAGCCCCAGCGGATGCCCCGGCGCGGGCAGCGCCACCCGCCACCCGGTCACCCCGAGCCGCCGCAGCCGCCCGAGCGCCAGCGTCAGGCCCACCGGCCCCGCCTCGCCCGGCAGCCCCTCCACGCGGTGCACCGCGTCCTCCCCGACAATCGCGAGCGCCGCATCGTCCGGCGACACCGCCCCGGCCAGCAGGGCATTGCCCCAGGCGGCCAGACGTCCTGAGCGTGGTTCCGAAAGCATGCCCCCCAGCGTAGGGACTCGTACGGGCCCCGAAGGCGCAAAGCAAGCCCTAAGGACCGGCCCGGCCCGCCGGTGGCGTAGGTTTTCCCTGGACGCCGCGCCCACAGGCGCAAGGCGACGACACGACTCGACCGCAAGGGGAGACAACGCGCTCATGAGCGATGTACTGGAGCTGGTGGACGTATCCGTGGTCCGCGACGGACGGGCTCTGGTGGACGAGGTCTCGTGGTCGGTCAAGGAGGGCGAGCGCTGGGTCATCCTCGGCCCCAACGGCGCGGGCAAGACCACCCTCCTCAACATCGCCTCCAGCTACCTCTTCCCCACCAAGGGCACGGCGACCGTCCTCGGCGAGCGCCTCGGCGGCGTCGGCACCGACGTCTTCGACCTCCGCCCCCGCATCGGCATGGCCGGCATCGCCATGGCGGAGAAGCTCCCCAAGGGCCAGACCGTCCTCCAGACCGTCCTCACCGCCGCCTACGGCATGACCGCCACCTGGCACGAGGACTACGACCCGGTCGACGAGGAGCGCGCCAAGGCCTTCCTCGACCGCCTCGGCATGACCGACTACCTGGACCGCAGGTTCGGCACCCTCTCCGAGGGCGAGCGCAAGCGCACCCTCATCGCCCGCGCGATGATGACCGACCCCGAGCTGCTGCTCCTCGACGAGCCCGCCGCCGGACTCGACCTCGGCGGCCGCGAGGACCTGGTCCGCCGCCTCGGCCGGCTCGCCCGCGACCCGTACGCGCCCTCCATGATCATGGTCACCCACCACGTCGAGGAGATCGCCCCCGGCTTCACCCACGTCCTGATGATCCGTCAGGGCAAGGTCCTCGCCGCAGGCCCCATGGAGACCGAGCTCACCTCCCGCAACCTCTCCCACTGCTTCGGCCTGCCGCTCGTCGTCGAGCACCTCGGCGACCGCTACACCGCGCAGGGCCTGCCGCTGAAGTGACGGCAGGGGCGTCGTGACCGCACAGCACCGCGCCCCCCGCCCGGCCCCCTCCGGCCCCCGTACCCTCCGCCCTCCGGCACCCTGTCCCGGACCGCCCCACCGCCCTACCATGCCCATGTGGACATCGACGCATGGATCTGGTGGCTGATCGCCGCGGTGGGGCTCGGCATTCCCCTCGTGCTCACCGCGATGCCCGAGTTCGGCATGCTGTCCGTCGGCGCGGTCGCCGGAGCCGTGACCGCCGCCCTCGGCTTCGGCGTCGTCGCCCAAGTGGTCGTCTTCGCGGTGGTCTCCGTGGCCCTCATCGCGGTGGTACGCCCCATCGCGGCCCGGCACCGCGACGGCCGCCCGGGACACGCCACCGGCGTGGACGCCCTGAGAGGCCGTCAGGCCGTCGTCCTGGAACGGGTCGACGGCAACGGAGGCCGCATCAAGCTGGCCGGCGAGATCTGGTCCGCCCGCGCCCTCGACTCCGGCCAGAGCTTCGAGGCGGGCGAACAGGTCGACGTCGTCGACATCGACGGGGCGACCGCCGTGGTCATGTGACCGACCGTCACCCGGCCGACCCGCGCCGCCGCCTGACCGACCGTCGAACGCCCTCCCGGGGGCCGGCAGCCGACCGGAGTCGACCGGCACCGGGCCGATCACCGTCTGACCGAACCTCGCCCATGACCCTCCCGCGTCTGGGAGACTCGATCATCACGATCATCATCTGGTGAACAACCGGCAGCGAAGGGCACAGGGAACACGATGTCAGCAGTCATCATCGTCCTGATCATTCTGGTGGTGCTTGTCTTCATCGCCCTGATCAAGACGATCCAGGTCATCCCGCAGGCCAGCGCCGCCATCGTGGAACGCTTCGGCCGCTACACCCGCACCCTCAACGCCGGACTGAACATCGTCGTCCCGTTCATCGACCGCATCCGCAACCGGATCGACCTGCGCGAACAGGTCGTCCCCTTCCCGCCCCAGCCGGTCATCACCCAGGACAACCTGGTCGTCAACATCGACACCGTCATCTACTACCAGGTGACCGACGCCCGCGCCGCCACCTACGAGGTCGCCAGCTACATCCAGGCCATCGAGCAGCTCACCGTCACCACCCTGCGCAACATCATCGGCGGCATGGACCTGGAGCGGACCCTCACCTCCCGCGAGGAGATCAACGCCGCCCTGCGCGGAGTCCTCGACGAGGCCACCGGCAAGTGGGGCATCCGCGTCAACCGCGTCGAGCTCAAGGCCATCGAGCCGCCCACCTCCATCCAGGACTCGATGGAGAAGCAGATGCGCGCCGACCGCGACAAGCGCGCTGCCATCCTCACCGCCGAGGGCATCCGCCAGTCCCAGATCCTCACCGCCGAGGGCGAGAAGCAGTCCGCGATCCTCCGCGCCGAAGGCGAGGCCAAGGCCGCCGCCCTCAAGGCCGAGGGCGAGGCCCAGGCCGTCCGTACGGTCTTCGAGGCCATCCACGCCGGCGACCCCGACCAGAAGCTGCTCTCCTACCAGTACCTCCAGATGCTCCCGAAGATCGCCGAGGGCGACGCCAACAAGCTCTGGATCGTGCCCAGCGAGATCGGCGACGCCCTCAAGGGCCTCTCCGGCGCCTTCGGCAACGTCGCCCCCGGCGTTCCCGGCTTCAACACCAAGGGCAACGGCACGGGCAGCGGCCCCGAGCGCCGCGAGGAGCCCCCGGTCGACTGACGGCCGCCGCCCCGGACCCCCCACCCGGTTCCGGACAGGTTCCACCACCGAAGATGACTGACACGTACACGTAATCTCGGGCATGATCGTTGACGAGCCCCTCGACTCCGACCGACAGGCGGGGCGGGGAGGCGACTCACCGAACCCATAAGGAGATGGCTTTGTCCATCTGGGAAATGCTCGCGGTCTTCGCGGCCGGCACCGCCGCCGGCGCCATCAACACCATCGTCGGATCGGGAACGCTCATCACGTTCCCGGTCCTGCTCGCCACCGGCCTCCCGCCGATCACCGCGAACGTGTCCAACGCCCTCGGCCTCGTCCCCGGTTCCATCAGCGGCGCCATCGGCTACCGCAGCGAACTCAAGGGCCAGACCACCCGCGTCCTCCGCCTCGGCGGCGCCGCCCTCCTCGGCGGACTCGCCGGCGCCGTCCTGCTGCTCGCCCTGCCCTCCGAGGCCTTCGACGCCATCGTCCCCGTCCTCATCGGCATCGCCCTGATCCTCGTCCTCCTCCAGCCCCGCATCTCGGCCGCCGTCCGGCGCCGCCGCGAGGCCAACGGCACCACCGCCCACCCCCACGGCGGCACCGCCCTCCTCATCGGCCTCTTCCTCGCCAGCATCTACGGCGGCTACTTCGGCGCCGCCCAAGGCGTCCTCTACATCTCCCTCATGGGCCTGCTGCTCCACGACACCCTGCAGCGCATCAACGCCGTCAAGAACATCCTCGGCGCCGTCGTCAACGGCATCGCCGCCGTCTTCTTCCTCTTCGTCGCCGACTTCGACTGGACCGCCGTCGTCCTCATCGCCGTCGGCTCCACCATCGGCGGCCAGATCGGCGCCAAGGTCGGCAAGCGCCTGCCCCCCACCGTCCTGCGCGGAGTCATCATCGCCGTCGGCATCGTCGCCATCCTCCAGCTCACCCTGAAATGACGGCGGGGCCCGCCCCCGAACAGGGACGGGCCCCCACGACACACACCAGTCCTACGCGGCCTGCCCGGCCAGCCAGTCGGGCAGCTCCGACCGCTCGGCCGCCCGCAGCGCCAACAGCATCGCGTCCGCCGGCGTCGGCACGAACGGCTGGTGCAACAGCGGCATCCCCGCCTGCTCCGGCGTCCGGTCCGCCTTACGGTGATTGTCCTCCGCACACGAGGCCACCGTGTTCAGCCAGTTGTCCCCGCCCCCCTGCGCCCGCGGCACCACGTGGTCCACCGTCGTCGCACGCCTCCCGCAGTACGCGCACCGGTGCTGGTCCCTGACCAGCACACCCCGCCTCGACCACGGCGCCTGTCTTCGGAACGGCACCCGCACGTACCTGCACAGCCTGATCACCCGCGGCACCGGCATGTCCACGGCAGCCGCCCGCACACGCAGACCGGGGTGCTCCTGCTCCACGACGGCCTTGTCCTGCAGGACAAGCACCACCGCACGGTTGAGTGTGACCGTCGAAAGCGGCTCGAAGCTCGCGTTCAGAACCAGCGTGTCCCGCATGTGCCCACCTCCCGTGTGCCGGCCCACCCCCGCGGCGGGCTTGGATCAACTCTGGCCGGGCGCGCCGGGTAGGACAACGCAATATCCGCGCAAAGAAAGATGCCCGCTTCTGATCTCTCCAAGACCAGAAGCGGGCAAACAACAAACGAACGCTGAGCCCTAGGCGGGGTTCTCGTACTCCGCCACCAGCTGCGCACGCCCCAACGTGTGGAAACGCAGGTTGAAGCCGACCGCGGCCGGCGACGCGTCGGAGTCCGGACCGAGCTTCTCCTGATCCACCGCGTACACCGTGAAGACATACCGGTGCGGACCGTCCCCCTTCGGCGGCGCCGCCCCGCCGAAGTCCTTCGACCCGTAGTCGTTACGGGCGTGCACGGCACCCGCCGGCAGCCCCTCGAACGACCCCGAACCGGCACCCGCCGGCAGCTCCGTCACCGACGCCGGGATGTCGAACAGCACCCAGTGCCAGAACCCGCTGCCCGTCGGCGCGTCCGGATCGAAGCAGGTCACCGCGAAGCTCTTCGTCTCCGCCGGGAAACCCTCCCAGCGCAGCTGCGGCGAGGTGTTCCCCTCCGCGTACACCTGAGCGTCCTTCAGGAACCCACCCTGCTCGACGTCCTCGCTCACCACCGTGAACGACGGCACCGCCGGGTGGAAGTCGTGCGGGAGCGGCGCCCTCTTGGCCTCGGTCACCTTGAACCTCCGAATCGCGATCGCACATCGGCCTTACGGGCCGAGCCTAGAGCCACCCCTAGAGCCAGTTGCGACGCCCACCGACCTCGGCGAGCCACTGGTTCAGATACGCCGCCCAGTCGGTGGTGTGGAAGTCGTCCAGGCCCACCTTGAACGCCCGGAACGAGTCGCTGCCCTCGGTGAACAGACCCGGCTTCTTGTCCATCTCCAGGACGACGTCCATCTCCCGGTCGTCCGCGACGAAGCTGACCTCGACCTGGTTCAGACCCCGGTACTGCTGCGGCGCGAAGAACTCGATCTCCTGGTAGAACGGCAGCTTCTGCCGCGTCCCGCGGATGTGACCGCGCTCCATGTCCGCGCTCTTGAAGCGGAAGCCCAGCTGGACGAACGCGTCCAGGATCGCCTGCTGCGCCGGCAGCGGGTGCACGTTGATCGGGTCCAGATCACCCGAGTCGACCGCACGGGCGATCTCCAGCTCGGTGGTCACCCCGATGTTCATTCCGTGCAGCCGCTGACCCGCGATCGTGGTGACCGGCGTCTCCCACGGGATCTCCAGACCGAACGGCACCACGTGCACCGCGCCGGCCTGCACCTCGAAGGCCCCACCGAGCCGCACCTTCAGGAACTCGATGTCCTGCTTGTGCTCCTGGTCGCCGCCCTCGACCTCCACGCGCGCCTGCAGCCCGACGGAAAGCCCCTCGATCTGCTGCGCGACCGAACCGCCCTGGATGCGCACCTCGCCCTGGACGACACCGCCCGGGACGACGTTCTCCTCGGTGAGCACGGTCTCCACCGACGCCCCACCGGCTCCCAGGCTCGCCAGCAGCTTCTTGAACCCCATGTCGTGCGTCCTCTCCTTGTCGTCCTGACCCCTACATACGCGCCACGAAGCTATCGGGTTCCCCGTACCCTCGGACGCCATGAGCGAGAGCCCCGACCGTACGCCGCTCCCGCGGAGCTTCTTCGACCGCCCCGTCCTGGAGGTCGCCCCCGACCTCCTCGGCCGCACCCTGGTCCGCAACACCGCGGCCGGCCGCATCGAGCTACGCCTCACCGAGGTGGAGGCGTACGCCGGCGCGGTCGACCCCGGATCCCACGCTTTCCGCGGCCGCACCGCGCGCAACGCCGTCATGTTCGGCCCGCCCGGTCACGCGTACGTCTACTTCACCTACGGCATGTGGCACTGCCTGAACCTGGTGTGCGGCCCCGAGGGAGAGGCGAGCGGAGTCCTGCTGCGCGCGGGGGAGATCCTCACGGGTGCGGAACAGGCCAGAAAGCGTCGACTCTCGGCCCGATACGACTCCGAGCTGGCGAAGGGCCCGGCCCGCCTGGCCACCGCCCTCGACGTCGCCCTCTCCCTGAACGGCGCCGACGCCTGTGGGGACCCCGACGCCCCTCTCTCCCTCCTCATGGGCACACCGCCTTCCGAGGACCTCATCCGCAACGGCCCCCGCACCGGAGTCGGCGGCGAGGGCGCCCCCCACCCCTGGCGCTTCTGGATCGACGGCGACCGCACGGTCAGCCCCTACCGGGCGCATGTGCCTCGCAAGCGATCGACCGGGCGGAGCGGGCAGACCTCACGGGTCTGACGGCTCTGACGGCTCTGACGAGGGAGGCTTGACTCGGCAGCGGCGGATGCGTAATGTAGCCCGAGCCGTTGGAGCTGGGCAGTGCTTACGCAAGCACCCAGGCAGGCGGCCATCCACTCTTACAACGAATCCCGACGGGGCTGTTTTGGCGTTGCCGAAATCTGTTCCAAAGGCTCGATTATGAGCCGCCCGGGAAATCCGCTAAAGTAGTGGACACGCCGGAAGGGCCCGAAAAGACGAAAGTCGATTTGGACCCGGAAAGCACCGAGGAAATTGGATCGGAAAGATCTGATAGAGTCGGAAACGAAGGAAGCGCCCGGAGGAAAGCCCGCGAGGGTGAGTACGAAGGAAGCGTCCGCACCTTGAGAACTCAACAGCGTGCCAAAAATCAACGCCAGATTAGTTGATACCCC